>JAISAD010000073.1 GCA_031266895.1 Bacteroidales bacterium | reverse complement strand
ATTAATTATGCTGTTTTATAATAAGATCTTTATGCGATACGAGGTAATTTTGCATAAAATGGGCGATAAAAGCGCAAACATCAAAAATAGCATAGTCAGGATAATCTCCAAACGTATAGCTTACTTGGATGTAATTAGCGGATTACCGAAGTTGATGTTTTATTGAACAGCAGTGAAAAGTTTTTTAATCCGAAAGTGAATCCAGGATAATCTCCATCACCTTGGTTCGCAGTCCACTTTTAGCCAGTTTATTGGGTTCGACATTCGGATAAATGCGGTTGGAAAGAAAAACATAAACGAGATTATGCATCGGATCGCACCATACTACTGTTCCCGTAAATCCCTGGTGCCCAAATGTATGGCGATTTGCTTTTGAAGGAAGCGCTTCGCTTTTTTTGTCAAAATTAGGGGTATCGAACCCTAAGGCACGTCGTTTACAATTGTGCAAGGGACAAGTAGTCGTGAAAAGTTTTACCGTCTCTTCCGATAGATAGCGTTTCCCGTTGTAGAAACCGCCATTGAGAAGCATTTGGAAGATTTGCACTAAATCGTTGGCAGAACAAAAGAGACCGGCATTGCCGCTTACTCCGCCAAAAAGTGCTGCCGTTTGGTCATGGACGTAGCCTTGCAGCATCTGCCTGCGGAAGGTGTTATCTATTTCTGTGGGTGCAATTTTTTGTTTATCAATATTATGTGTTAAAGGGTTAAAGCCACAGTCGGTTAATCCCATTGGTTTATAGAAAAAACTGTCCAAATAACGGTCTAATGGCATATCTGACAGATTTTCTATTATCTCTTTCAGTAGAATAAAATTCAAATCGCTGTACACATAATGTTTGGGGCCGAGTGGCGATTGTGCAATGTGGTGTAATAACAGCGAATCATATCCTTTGCGCAGATAGACGTTAGCGGCGATTTCCGTGGGAAACTCTTCATTTTGTGTTTCACTCAGCACTTTTCTATTCCATCCTTCTTTGGGTGCTATTTTCCGATAAAACGGAATAAAGACTTTTAAGCCCGAAGTATGTGTAAGTAGCTCTTTTACAGTTATATCATGCTTGTTACTGCCGATCAGAAAGGGCAGATAGCTCCCAATGGAATCCGTTAGTTTGAAGCGCGTTTCGTCATACAATTTCATTAAGGCCAATGTGGTAGCCGCTGCTTTGGTAACGGATGCCACATCGTAAAGCGTCTGTAAGGTGGTTGGCTGTGGGCGTAATGTGTCATAGGTTAAATGGCCATAAGATTTAGCGAAAAGCAGGCGACCGTTTTGCGCTGCTACAATTTGGCATCCCGGAATCACTTGCAGGTTAATAGCTTTATTTACCATAGAATCAATAGCATGGGTAGCTGATTGTGGTAACCAGGAACAGTTGAACGTACTGCAGTCCATGCCATCTCTGATTAAGGATATGCCATGGCCTCTTTCAAAACGACCGGCAGTTACCGGCAATTTTCCCTCAAAATTGGCATAGCCAAATATAGATTCCATGGCAGTTTCTACAAAAGTGAACGCAGGCTGGTAGGCTATAATAACTGCCTTATAGTGATTTAGAGTTCCAAAATGCGATAATGAGTATGGATTTCCATTGATGACAAGTATGATTTCTTTTGTAGTAGAAATATGTTCCAAGTAGTCGATGAATTCTTTCAAAACACCATAGTTTTCAGACAAATTTCCGCTACTTAACACGGTAACAATCACCGTCTCATAACTCAACAGTTGTCGATCTAACTGTTTGTGCTCGTTTTTACGTATCATACGGTCGTGTTGCACAAAGGCAATGTTATATTGTTTGGCGAGGGCACGCAGTTGGGTGCTATCTCTTATTCCGTCGATAGCCAGCAATGCCACATTGGAAACTTCTTGCGGATTGAGCGGCAGTATTTTGTCCTCATTCTTAATTAAAGTGAGCGCTTTTTGTGCCAATTGATGCAGCAACTCTTGTTGTTCGGGAGTATTTATCTGCTTATATGCCTCTGATACAGAAATTTTTGCAACTTTTTGAAGACCTGCTTTCTGTTTCAATTGCAATACTCTAAGGCACCGTTCATTAATCAGCTCTTCAGAAATGCGACCGCTATCTATTGCCTGTTTGATAGCTGGAATCACTACATCTAAATTTTCAGGTAGCAACAGGATGTCAATGCCAGCTAATAATGCCCGAATTTCCGCTTCGCCTCCCAAGGGATAATATTCTCGCAATCCTCTCATTTCCATTGCATCAGTAATAATTATGCCTTTAAAGCCCATCTCTTCTTTTAATAATTCAGTAACAATGGGATACGATAAAATGGCAATAGAACTATCCTGCGCATCCAGTGCGGGCACGTTAAGATGTCCCACCATCACCATATCAGCGCCTTGTTGTATCAACTGCTTAAAGGGATAAAGTTCCAATTTATCAAGTGCTTCACGTGATTTTTTAATAACAGGCAAGCTTTTATGCGAGTCGGTTACACAATCGCCATGACCGGGAAAGTGTTTCAGGCAGGTAAGCAAGCCGGCATCTTGCATTCCGCGCATGTAGAGCAATGCTTTTCGGGTTAGCAATTCGCGATTTTCGCCAAATGAGCGGTTGCCAATCACCGGATTTTTGCTGTTGTTATTAATGTCCACATCAGGTGCAAAGTTAAGATGGATGCCCAATGCAAGGCACTGCCGCCCCACTTCGTAACCCATGCGATAAATCAGCGTGTCGTAACGCTTGTCAATAGCTCCCAATGTCATTTGGCGCGGAAAAGGCAGGCAACTGTCCAGGCGCATTGCCGGTCCCCATTCTCCGTCAATGGATATCAGCATCGGAATTTTACTTGCCTGTTGTAACCGGTTGGTAATCATGATTTCATTTGCTGGTGAACCTCGAAAAAAGCATACTCCACCAGGTTGATACAACTGAATTTGGCGTAGCATTTCTTCCATGCACAATTCACAGTTTTGAGCCGGCACTCGCAATATCATCAATTGTCCAATTTTCTCATCCAAGCTCATTTTGGAAAGTTGCTCATGCGCCCAATTATCAGAATAATGAAGCGCAGTCAACATTCCTTGAGAATACTGTTGGGAATAAAGAAACCCAAGAGAGCAAGGAATATAGAGCAAAAAGAGAATGAATATCTTCTTCACAAGTTATTTTAATTTCATAAATCTTTTGAGGGGTGCAAAAATACGAAAAAGAGGCTGTTTTCGCGGTAGCCTCTAAAAAAATAGGGGTGCTCTATAAATTTTATTGTCCATTTAGCAAAGCAAATATTTTTTTTCTTCGTTCTTTTTTTGAAGTAAACGAAAGCCCTTCTCTCTTTATATATCTTTTTGCTTTTTCGTATTTAAATATATGTATATAAGATAGTTGTGTATATATAAAATCGTTCTTAACGGCAAATGTGCCGTAACTATCAGTAAGAAGATATTTATAATTTCCCTCAATAATATTGTTGAAAGATACGTTTACGCCAGCAGTAACCCGCAATAAATCGCCATAAGGTAATTTATAATACAAACCCAAACCTAAAAGCAAATGGCAACTGATTTTACCAATATTTATTTTCCAATGCTCCTCATAGGAATCACCACGGAAATTTCGCATCTCCTCGTCTTTATAATCATTAAAAATTCCTTTTATCTTAGCTCCTGCTTCTGCCATAAAAAAAAAGTCTCTGTGTACGGGATAGTGAAACTCTAATTTTACAGGAACAAAAATATCATATTCATAATCTTTAATTCGAGGTACGTCATATTTGTTAGCTTCGATCCACCCTTCCATCCCGTCAGGAACGGTGCTATAGTAAAGAGCTGAGTTATAAGATACTGTTGTCCCGAAACTGATGCCTGCCACAATCCCCAAATATTTGGCAAAATGGTAAGAAAATTCCATTCCCGCTTCCCAACCCGAAGTCCATAATGCTTTCGGTGCAGGGTCTGAACCTGAAAGTGCAACATAAGAGCATTTTTGAATAAACTCTGCCTGTCCGGTAATGCCTATATGAAATCCTTCAAACGGATAAAGCGAGGGGAAATATTGCGCATGAGCATAGCACAACAGCAGCGTAAAAGTTGCATACAGTAAAAAAACTTTCTTTTTCATACAGTTATAGTAAATTGATTATCAACTTGTAAAAATAATAAAAAAATGATTGATATTAAAAATAACAGAAGCAGGTAAAGCAAACCTGTTTCTGTATTGAATAAATTATTCTGGGTTACCTGTTGCTGCATTCAAACGAAAGATAACTCCCGTATTTCGTCCCAACTTACGGTTTCAACAAGCAGATTATCACCTTTAAACACGCTTGAACCGCTACCCATACTGACTTTCCATTGCGTTTGCGTCACTTCGTACTTACTCTTCACTGCTACGCTGGAGCAAGTTTTTCATTATCATCACAATCGCTACCTTGTTCAGATTTTTTTTTTATTATCATTTTTTTATACCAGCATACTTGTTACATTACCCCCGACAAAAATCAATTAACTACATTACTCTTTTCTTCTATATTGCAACTCCTTTGCCTTCTCCCGATGGTTAGCTTGGATTTCCAGTACCAAATTATTGCACATACACAGCACAGTAAAAAAAGGAGAAAATTTCTCCTTTTTTTGCACACGAGGATAACATATCCTCATGTTTTTACAATTTAGAGTTGCTTACTGCTTTCCGCCAAAAGGTACAGGCGGGTTTTCTCCATCTTTAATAGCTCCTGCTTCTCTTGGGGAAAGAAGTTTTGTTGGATCTTCTCTAATAGCTTCGCAAGCGTTTGTTACAACTTCTTTCACAACTGTTCCTGTAGCTGCTCCAGTTGCAGCACCTCCAGCACCGCCAATTGCGGCACCAACCGTTGCTCCAGCTACAGCACCAGCAACTTCTCCAGCTACCCGACAAGTTTCACTAGGCTTGTCATTTCGTTCTGGAGTATTGCTTTGTGCATTTACCACAACTGTTAACATAGTTAACAACCCTAAACTTAAAAATAACTTTTTCATTTGTTTCGCCTATACCCTTAGGACTTATTTGTGCATCTGGTACGCAAAAATCTCCCGCTCTTACAGCTTCGCGAGTGTCTTGCCCCCGTTTGAATGGTTTCCAGTCTCCATTTCCCCACTACTCGTATGGCTTTTCGCAGGAAAGAAAATTACCGCCCGTTTTTTAAAGAGGTTGCTGCTCCTCTACTCCGGTTAGTTTTAGCGCTATTGCGCCTCGCCCTGTCATACCTGCCGGTGGACTATACTCCACTGTAGCGGTGGATTGCAGTCCCCCACTATGGCGGATTGCAGTCCATTCGCCATCCATCGCTTTCAGCTTTCTTCTCCATTGTCCACAGTCAATTTGTCCGGCAGCAAACCTTTTTTGAGGGTTTGGTTTCCTTTGGGCAACACGCGCACTTCGAGAGTGTACTCATCTGCCGGCAGGTTGGCGGGAATCAGGAATACCACCTGTGCGGAGTTATGGCTGAGGAGCCGTTCCACCCGGTGTTCCGTCCGGTCGGCGGCTATCAGGAAGATGCCCTGCTGCGGGTCGTCCTGCCGGAATTTGAGCCGTACGCCTGTCAGGGTTGCCGTGCCTCCGGGGGAGACGGTTTCGTTGACGGTAGCAGAGGCGATATCCTCCAGCGAGTGCGGCAGCGGAGCATTGCTCACGGGTTCCGTCTTTTCGGTTTTCACCTCACCGGAGGTGCGGTTGTAGCGCTTGCCCAGCGTGGTCCGGAATCTGATTTTGTGGCGGGCAGGGTCAAACCTGTCGTCCCTGTCGCGGAACACCCCCTGGATGGAGGGGCGCACGTTGATGAACTCGGTGTTAATGCCGTATCCCTGCTGGAGGAAATATTCGTGTGCCCCGATAATTTCCTCGTAGTTGGCTTTAACGGCTGCCGGCGTGATGCTCGACCCCTTGCGGGTGATGTACTCAATGATTTCCTTTTCGGTAACGCTTTCGTAACCGGTTACCTGCGCCCGGCAATCATCCGGGTCGGGAGTCATCAGGTTTTCTACCAGATAATACTTGACTTTCATAATGATAAGTTTTAATGTGAATATAAATATTGTCGTGTATGCTCACCTTGTGGAGACGACACGAATGTTTTTTCGACGGGGGAACAATACCTGAATTTGCCTGCAACCTGATGCCGGCGAATTGTGTTGATAGAAAACAGCGTTTGAAAAACAGTCGTAAACTACTGTATATTAGCGTGTTTGATACATATTCGGGGGGGGGGTAAAATGCCAAATGCTCTGAGATAATGCAGCAGCGCGGCTAAAAATGCCCAAAAACAGCACTTTTAATGCGGCCTTGGGGGGCATTGGATGCGCTGTAAGAATCATGCTTGACATTACTGTTTATTTTACCGGTTGTTTTAAAATTCGGCTGCAAAGGTACAAAATTATTTCAATATATGCTTTTCTATCATAAAAAACTTATAGTTCTTACTATTGTTTCGGTAATTCGTTATTAAACAACATTTTAACCATTTTAGCTTCGTCTCCTTCAGCATAAATTTCAAAACCGGCATCGGGTCTTAATTTTATGACAATGCCTTCTTCGTCAACCTTTTCGTAGCCTGCTATGGCATTGTTGGAAGCAATAATGGAGGGTGTTACTTTACAAAAATCAATCATATCGGCCATAATATTAATAGTAAGAAAATCGTCTGTTATTTTAATTTTTTTACCTGATGTAAGTGTAATCTCTACCTTGTCATCACCCGTTTTTTGAAAATAGGCAATCACATTCTGATTGAGGCGCTGCTGCTGCGATCCGATGTAAAAAACCATTACTTTTTTAATCTCCTGAGAGCCTTTATAATTAATCACTTTCCGCAGTTTACCGGTTTCGTCACAGTATTCCCATTCGCCCTCTTTCAGGTTATTATGGTAAACGCCCTGCGATGCAATAATGTTGCCATAGTGGTAGCTGATAGTTTTGCCGTTGCGTTTACCGCTAATGTATGGAATAATGGCGCACACATTATCCTTATCGTAGTAGCTGCGTACTTCGCCATGCAGCAAATTGTCAATGTAAGTACACTCTTCAATCAGCAAGCCCGTTTTAGCCGAGTAGGTTTTAAATTCCCCATTTCTGACACCCTTTTTATAATTTTCAGTTGCGATGAGGATGCCGCTGTTGCTGTAATAGCTCCAAGTTCCATCTTTTTGCTGACTCAAATAGAGACCCTCTGCTGCTTTTTGTCCGTTAGGATGAAAAAGCGTTGTTTTCATTTTTTCCGTGCCATTATAAAAGTTAGCGATACTTTTTACCGTCCCATTGGGATTGTAGTAGATAAACTCGCCTTGCGGAATGCCGTTAATAAAATGCCCTGCATATTCGAGCGTTCCCTTATCATATTTTTTCCAAAGTCCATGCTTGCGTCCCTTACTGTCCACACGATTAGTATCGGCGGTTTGAGCGCATAATGACAGGGAAAAAAAGCACATAACGACCAATGTTACATATTTCATCACATTTCAAAATTTAAAGGTGCAAATGTACATGAAATTTTTGAAACAAAATTCACGAATACAAATAAAATTAGGGTTACTCAAATTTTTACCGTAGCAGTAGTTTCCATTTTTCAAACGACATTCGAGCCAGTGGAGTTTCTTTGAAAAGCATTCTAAAGGCCGGTTCATCCAGTTTCTGTAGTTCCAAATTGCTGTACGACATGTAGGCAGACAGATATTGTTCGGCATCTTTATTTACGGCATTGTAATTGTAACTGTTTTTAGGGCATGCCTCCTGACAAATATCGCACCCAAATACCCTTTTGTCAGCGGGCAGCTCTGATTCAGAAATGGGCGCTTTGGTAGTACTCAGGTAAGAAAAACAGCGGCGAGCATCCAATTGATAGGGGATATTTAAGGCGCAAGTCGGACATGCTTTAACACACTGTTCACAATTGCCGCAATCGCTCATGCCACCGTTTTGCGGCATATCATACTCCAAAATGGCATCGGTGAGCAGTAGCCCTATTACAAAAAACGAACCTTGCTCATTGTGTATCAGGCTGTTTTTTCCCATAATGCCTACGCCGGCTGCCACAGCCCACTGCTTTTCCGTAATGGGCGAATTGTCCACCGTTATTTTAAATTGAGTGCCCACTTGATTGCGCTGCAAAGTCTCGCCGATTATTGCTATTTTATATTTGATAAATTTGTGATAATCACAAATTTGTGCATATTTGGCAAATTGGTAATCATGAGCTGGCCGTTGGCCGGTGCAGTAAGGGTAAAGGCAAACTATAACGCTGTGGCACGAGGGTAACAGTGTGCGCGGGTTAAAGCGGCTGGCCGGCTGGCGTGCCAAATAATGCATTTCGCCATAAAATTGCTGCTCTATAACTTGACGGTATTGTTGCTGTGCTGACTCAACAAGTGCATCAGCGGGCGCAATGCCGCAATGCGAAAACCCGAGCGATAATGCCAGCTTTTTTACAGCCGCCGCATTCATGATCAATCAAATTTGATTTCGGAAAATTTATCGGGAATAGTAATTCCTGTTGGACCAATCACATTAAATCGCACTTTTCGCAATGCTGCTTTCAACTCAAATTGTTTTTCTTCCAGCTTGATGGCTAAGCTGTTAAAGAAAGGTAAAGAATCCATGTCGGCATAGCCATCGTAGCTAACAATAGCCCAATTTTGGGTAATCAAATCTTCAAAACGATTTTCAACTATGAGATTGGACTTGTTACGGTTGATTTCATGATGAAAATAGGAGTTATGTTTTGGAAAATCAATCCCGTTAAAAATTGCCTGTGTCATATAAAAATCAAGGTTAAGCATAAGTAAATTGCGTAACAGGGCATAGTCTCCCCGATAATATGAACCCTCTATTTTATTTACAAAAAACACACTGTCAGGCGTCAGCACCATACGTCCCAACTCAATGCCCGAAAAACTTAAATGGAGATACATGATACTGTCAATACGATTGACAAAAAAGAGTTGACAATGCTGTGTATTTTTTTCAAAGGAGAAGTCAATTTTAGCCTGATAGGAGATCCATTGATATGGGAGCTCTTTCGGTAATATATCGGCCGTGCTATCTTGAGCTGTTAGCGAATAACTAATTGATACAAAAATAGCTATTATGATAAATTTCAGTTTTTTCATATATAGTCGGATTAAAGTAAATTTCGTTAATAACCGAAAATATCTTCCAGATTCAGTTTGGTAACTTTACCGAACCTGGCTTCGATAGCCCCAAAATCAACTTCCGATTCTCGGGCTAAAATGAAATATGTTTTGGGCTTTCCTTTAATATATTGCTGGTTAAAATCACGCACATCTTGCAGCGTAAATTTGTCGATGGCATTGTAGGTATCTTTTCGATAATCATAATTGTATCCTAATCTTTTGTTCGTCAAATAATTATATAAGACACTGGCTTTCGTAATTCTATTAGTGGCAATTGAGGTTCTGACACCTTCTTTAGCCAAATCAAATGCAGTTTGTGAGGCGGGCATATTGTCGAAAAGGTCGTTAAAGGTCTCTAATGCATCAATCATTTTATCGTTTTGCGTACCGATAAACGAATAATTGCTGTAATAACCGTCTGTTTTGTTTGGTGTAATATAATGCGATTGAGCGGTGTAGGCCAGTGACCGTTTTTCGCGCATCTCTTGAAAAACAATAGCATTCATGCCGCCGCCGAAATATTGGTTATACATTGTAACTGCCGGATGTATGCTCTTGTTGAATTTGTCGCCACGACTGTAAGTAACCAGTTGCGACTGTTCGGCATCGTAAGGTGCAAAGAATACATTGTTTTCGGTAACAGGCAGCAATTCAAACTTCTTGGCTGGCGGGGGAGCAGGGTAGCTGCGTAATGGCTGGTAGTGTTTTTTGATGAGAGTGATTAGCGCTTCCGGTTTTTCATTGCCATAGTAAAGGATTTCGGGCTGCAGCTTCAGCAAAGATTGTAAGGAATGTATCAGTTTTTGGGGTTCAATATTTTGTAATTCTGTTTCGCTCAGGTTGTATTTTCGAAGTTCGGGTCCATATTTGCCATAAGCCGTCAACGCACCCAATACTGCATTTTGATTGCTTTTGGCATCTATCCGCTGTTTCAACTCATCGGCGACCAAATTTTGCAATGCCGTAACATCAGGTTTTG
This sequence comes from Bacteroidales bacterium, assembly GCA_031266895.1. Taxonomy (GTDB): domain Bacteria; phylum Bacteroidota; class Bacteroidia; order Bacteroidales; family WCHB1-69; genus JAISAD01. The sequence goes on along the minus strand of JAISAD010000073.1, from coordinate 13,635 downwards.
CACCCTTAATTAAGCCCATAGTCAGCGTCAGCGCCTTTTCAAAATTAGTTGACAGTCCGCTAATTGTGATGTCGGTATATTCATCATCGCAACGGATAGATTGAGTACAGGCCAGTTGATAAAAAGCCTTTTGGATAGCTTCAGCACTCTGGTTATCGGTGTTCAAATAGTCGAAATATTCAGTGGCCAGTGGCAAGTAGAGATCATTCAGTTCGCCGCTGGGAAAACGCATGGTAAAAATAAAAGTCTGATTTTCAGTATTGGATTTGTATAATAAATTTATATTGTTTATTTTCAGAAAGTTAATATCTTTCTCGAAATCTACGAAAACAGGACTCAAGGCAACGGTTTTGCGAGCTTTCAGTGCCATAAAGAACTCCGATTGGGCTTCACGATTAATAACTATCGGTGTAATGGCCGGTTTTTTCACTTTAGGATTGTCGGTTGGTGTGCCTTGCCGTTTATAAATTACCACATAATTCTGATTAAAATGTTTTTTTGCGAAGTTGATAATATCCTCTTTAGTAATTTTATCGTAGGCTGTGAGGGCTACCGCCGCTTCCGACCATGGAATATTGTTTTGAAAAGCGCGGGCCAGCATCATTGCTCGCGCCGAGTTGCTTTCCAGTTGGCGCATTTCTGTGAGCCGCATGTTATTGACAGCCGATTCCAGTAGCATGTTGTCAAAATCACCTGCTTTTAGAAGATCTACCTGTTTGAGTAGCAATTCTTTAACCTCTTCCAAAGTTTGCCCTGTTTTAGGCTTGCCGTAAAGAACGTAAGCAGAGTTGTCGCACAACGTATAAGGGAAACCCGAAGCGCTGTAAACCGTTTGCTGTTTGTTCAGATTCAGGTCAATAAGGCCGGCTTTTCCATTCGCCAGAATATTATCCAGCATATTCAATAGATAGATTTCTTTGGAGTTGGCAGGTATATCCATGCGAAATGCTATGTATATAAATGCGGCTTCCAGCCCGATAACCTCTTTTTCTACTGGTGTGGTAATGGCGACTTCGGCTGGCACTTGATAAGTCGGCGTTTTTTTCGATCTTAATTTACCTAAATAGTTATCAATGATAGCAATAGCTTCATCAAAATCGAAATCTCCGGAGAGACATACCGCCATGTTGTTGGGCACATAGTAGGTGTTGTAGAAATCCTCTATATTTTTGATTGACGGGTTTTTAAGGTGTTCAGTTGAGCCTAGTGTGGTCTGCTGACCATAAGGATTATTGGGATACAGGGCGGCATGCATCGCCTCACTGGCCTTTCGGCTATCGTTAGTGAGCGAGCGATTTTTCTCTTCATACACCGTTTCCAATTCGGTATGGAAGAGGCGCAATACAGGATGTGCAAAACGGTCGGCTTGCACAATAGCCCAATTTTCGAGCTGATTGGCGGGAATATTCTCCTGATAAATGGTGTAATCGTTGGAGGTAGCTGCATTAGTACCTTGTGCTCCAATAAACTTCATCATTTTATCGTATTCGTTAGGAATAGCAAATTTGCTTGCTTCGTAGGAGATGCTGTCAATTTGCTTGTAAATGGAATTTCGTTTAGTCTCGTCAATTTCTTGCCGATAGACCTCAAACAACTGTTTTATTTGGTCAATCAATGGCTTTTCGGCTTCCCAGTTGGAAGTGCCAAAATTGGGTGTTCCTTTAAACATCAGGTGTTCAAGGTAGTGTGCCAGTCCGGTAGTATTTTTCGGGTCGTTTTTGCTGCCCGCCTTTACAGATATATAAGTTTGGATACGCGGTGCATCCTTATAAACGGTCAAGAACACCTTGAGGCCGTTATCTAACGTATAGATACGTGCCTGTAGCGGATCGCTGGGTACGGTTTCATATTTGTAGCTTTTTTGAGCCGAAAGGCTGCCGATTAAAGCCAAAACCAGCAGTGAAATAATGAAAATTTGCTTTTTTAACATAATCTTTATTGTGCTTTTATTTTAAAGGCGCAAAAGTACGGAAAAAATCGAAATTTTATTCATCAAAAATAAAAAGCAGTAGCATAAATGATATTTTTATTATCTTTGCACCCTCAAATTTATTATCAATATTAACTAATTTAAAAAACAAGTCAAATGAAGAAACAATTAATGACATTGACCCTAGGCCTTGCATTATTAGCCATGATTGGCTGTGGTGGCCCTGGAAAGAGTAGTTTAGATTCAAAAGTGGATTTGCACATTCTCGAAAATCAGGAAGAAGTAAAGAAGATTTATGATGAAATTGTAGTCCATTTGGGAAAACAGGCCTCAGGGGTGGATGAAATAGACATCTTAATTACCAATCCCGATGAAGCCATGGTAAAACGTGCTGACGATGTGGTAGAATTGAGTCTGCGTTTGGATATGATGCATCCTGAAATTTCCAAAAAACTGCAAAGAACATGCTATTGGTCAAAATATGGCGGCTGGCAGAATCCCGAAACCATGGAAGTTGAGTTGAGCAGTACTTCAAGTGCTGCAGAGAAAGAGAATTTCCGTTTGGAAGACCATTTATGGAGTTTTACGGATAATGTGAAATATGAGATATTCAGTAAAGTGCTGGCCGATGCTTTTGCTACTAAAGATACACCCGACAAGTTTTCTTATCGCTATATTCAAGGAGTTAATATTGACAGTGAAGGCTATAGTGTAAGCATTAATGCCAAATTAGCCTCCAATGATCAGAAAGTAAACGAATATTACGACTATGATTTTAATGGTAACCTATTGAAATAAAATCGAATATATCATTATTTTTAGTTTGAGTTGATATTTTACCCATATCTTTCATCTGGTGAAATTTTAAGAGATATGGGTATTTTTTTTATTTAGTTTGTCTGATTCCATGAAAAAAATTATTGCAGTATGGCTTATTGTTGCGACAGTTTGCGGCATAGCAGCGGTGGCAATCTTAGGATATGTTGTTTTTTATAAATCAAATACCCAAAACAATGAACCATATCATCTTACCATTAAACAAAATACAGACAAACAACAAATTCTGGAAATTCTGAATGCCAATCATGTTATCAGAAGTTCTCATAGTTTTCGGATAGCCGCTCAATTATTGCGCTTTGACAGGGTAAAAAAGGGTAAATATATTGTTCATTACGGTGAAAATAATTTGGATATTATCAGAATGTTGCGGAAAGGGCAGCATTACCCTGTAAAATTTACTTTCAACAACATTCGCACGCAAGAGCAATTTGTAGATAGGGTAGGCAATCGCTTTCTCTTTGAGCCTGAAACATTGGATTCCTTATTGAGCGATAGCGGCTATATGGCACAATTCGGCGTGAATCCATATACCAAATTAATTATATTTATTCCAAATAGCTACGAATTTTATTACGATATTACTGCCGATGAATTTATACATAGAATGTATGAGGAATATTTGCAGTTTTGGACACCCCGGCGCCTTTCACAGGCGCACGATATAAACTTGTCGCCGGCCGAAGTGCTGACCTTGGCTTCCATAGTGGAAGAGGAAAATTTTAAGAACAGCGAAAAGGCTATTATTGCAGGATTGTATATTAACAGGCTGAAAAAGAACATGTTATTGCAATCAGATCCTACCGTGAAATATGCTGCAGGCGATTTTGCGTTAAAGCGTGTACTGACACGGCACACACAAACCGATTCGCCTTACAATACCTATCGCCATTTGGGATTGCCGCCCGGGCCTATTCGTATGCCTGCCATATCCTCAATTGATTCCGTGCTTCAATATCGAAAGCATAACTATCTTTATATGTGCGCCAAAGAGGATTTTTCAGGGGCGCACAATTTTGCAGTTACCTTAGCTGAACATGAGCGCAATGCAGCGCGTTATCATCATGCACTTAATCGGTTGAAATAGCACCCATGAATGAATGTAACTGCGTTGAGATGTTTTTGTAAATGCAAGGGTCACAGATATATAACAGGATTATATCCATATTGTAACAAGTTCAATTTTTTCCTGTATTTTTGCGGCAAAATTTAAAAACAGTTAAAATATGGTTAAACAAAGAAAGACAAATAGCGGAATTTACATCATTGGAGCACTCTTTTTTATCTTCGGATTTGTTACATGGCTCAATAATATTTTAATTCCATTTCTAAAAACGGCTTGTGAACTCACTGATTTTCAAGCTTCTTTTGTGCCTTTTGCTTTCTATATATCCTATTTTGTAATGGCTGTACCGTCCTCTTGTATTTTGAAAAAAAGTGGTTTTGGAAGTGGCATGGCGTTAGGATTGGTGGTGATGGCTATTGGCTCTATTCTTTTTGTACCGGCGGCACTCAATCGCAACTATATCCTTTTTCTAACGGGATTGTTTGTACAGGGTATAGGATTGTCGCTATTGCAAACGGCTTCCAATCCTTATGTTATGATTTTAGGCCCTATAGAGTCGGCGGCACAGCGCATCAGTATTATGGGAATTTGTAATAAAATTGCTGGCATGATTGGAATTTTGACACTTTTTTCTGCACTTTTCGGCAATACGGAAAGTTTGATGGAAGCTATTAAAACTTGTATTGATCCTGCTCAAAAAGAGATACTGTTGCAAAGTTTGGCCAATCGGGTTGTTTTACCATATATCATTATGACATTGATACTTATAGTACTTGTGCTTTTTATCCATGCGGCTAAATTACCGGAAGTAACCCAAGATAAACCCGCAGATCCACAGCATATTATTGTCCATAAATCTGTTTTTTCCTATCCTTATCTATGGCTGGGAGCGCTGGCTATATTTTTTTATGTGGGCGCTGAAGTGATTGCTATTGACTTTTTGGTGAATTATGGTGATTTTTACGGCATCAATATTGCTATTTCTAAAAATTTTGGAGTTTTCGCTCTGATAGCACTTATTGCCGGCTATTTTTTAGGGATTGTAACTGTGCCGCGCTTCCTGTCGCAGAGACAGGCGCTTATAATACAACTTTTTGTAGCTATGGCACTTATAACATTATCCCTCTGCACACAGGGTCTGATCTCCATCATGGCTATCATTATGCTCAGTTTTGCGCATGCTATCATGTGGCCGGCAATATGGCCGCTCTCTATTCATAACTTGGGCAAGCATACAAAAACCGGTTCGGCACTGTTAATTATGGCCATTGCCGGTGGTGCCATTCTCTCTTTGGTTTATGGAAAATTGTCTGATCTATACAACCCGCAAAAGGCTTATGCACTGCTCTTTGTGAGCTATGCCTACATCCTCTTTTTTGCCTTGTCGGGATATAAAAAGGAGAAAAAAATCGTAACTTATTAAAAATCACAAATTTGTTAATATTAAAACAGTTTAAACAATGAAGAAGGTAATTCATACCGAACAGGCGCCGAAAGCAGTAGGCCCTTACAGTCAAGCTATTGAGGCTAACGGAATGTTATTTGTTTCAGGTCAAATCCCTGTTAATCCGGTTAGCGGCGTTGTGGATGCTGCCGATATTATAGGGCAGACAAAGCAATCGCTCGAAAATTTGAAATCTATTCTTGCAGAGGCAGGTTGCGATTTGAATAATGTAGTGAAAACCACCTGTTTATTAAGCGATATTGCCAATTTCAAGCCAATGAATGAGGTATATGCAGCCTATTTTACGGACAATCCTCCGGCACGTGCCGCTTTTGCTGTTAAGGATCTTCCGATGGGTGTTTTGGTTGAAATAGAAGCTATTGCCGTAAAATAGTAAAGATTAGCAATAATTCTTAACGTTAAGTCTGCAATAAATCAACCGGCACACTGTTTGGAATAGAAAAACAGGGTGATAGGATTGGTAAATTTTCTTTATTTGGTGGTTGAATGGAAATGGGGAGGAGATAATTCAAAAAATTCTCATATCTTTGCACTCCAAAAATAAAGCGCTATGTATCAACCTGAATATCCCTGTTCCGAAGAGGAATTAATGCATCGAATTGAAGCGAGTGCAAGTCATGTTATGATGAACTATGACGAACAATCGTTATATCGTTTGATGTTGAGTGTGATAGACCTCACCACATTAGAGGGAACCGATACGCCGTATCGCATTGAATCTATTTGTAATCAGGCGCTTGCATTTGCAGACAGGAATCGAAATATAGCCCCACCGGCAGCAGTATGTGTTTATGTCCCTTTTGTGGCACAAGCCAAAAAACTGTTGCAGGATTCCCCGATAAAAGTAGCCACTGTCGTCTGCGCTTTCCCCTCGGGACAGGCTCCTGTAGAGTTAAAATTGGCAGAAGTAAAGTATGCGATAGAAGCCGGTGCCGATGAGATTGACATGGTTATTTCACGCGGTAAATTTCTATCCGGCTCTCTTCAAGAGGTATTTGATGAGATTGCCGCAGTACGCGAAATATGTGCCAATGTAACGTTAAAGGTCATTTTGGAGACCGGTGAACTGGGCAGCGCCAGCAACATTTATAGGGCTTCGTTGCTGTCTATGAAAGCCGGTGCCGATTTTATTAAGAGTTCGACAGGAAAAATTACTGAAAGTGCGACTCCACGATCGGTAATGATTATGGCCGATGCTATTAAACATTGGGAAGAACGCACGCAAAAAATGGTCGGATTAAAACCGGCCGGTGGCCTCTCCGATATCCGCTCCGCACTCTTTTTTATGCAAATTATTGATGAAATATTGGGAAATAAATGGCTAAATAATAGATTTTTGAGATTAGGAACAAGTCGTTTTGCCAATATTCTGGCACAAAAAATCAACTAAATTTTTTTTTCTGAAAATGATATGCTGTGTATTAAATATTTGTGTATTTTTGCAGCCGATAAAATTAGAGATGCTAATTAAATTTGTTTAACTTAAATTCATTAAAATTATGACAAAAGCTGAAATTGTAAACGAAATTGCCAACAAGACCGGATTTGACAAAAATGGGGTACAGACGATTGTAGAAGCTTTCATGACAAGCGTAAAATCCTCTTTAGCTAAGAACGATAATGTCTATCTGAGAGGTTTTGGAAGTTTTATTGTAAAAGAAAGAGCGCAAAAAACGGCCAGAAACATCGCAAAAAAAACATCTATCATTATTCCTGCGCACAAAGTACCTGCATTTAAACCTTGCAAGACTTTTGTGAGTGGAGTAAAGAAGATTAAATAACACCTAATTACAATAACATTACTAAAAGATCTTTTATTATGCCAAGCGGAAAAAAGAGAAAAAGGCACAAGATGTCCACTCACAAGCGAAAAAAGCGTCTCAGAAAGAACAGACATAAGAAGAAGTAGTTTCGATACTTTTTTCGTGAACATAAGAAACTAAATAATAGGAGATTGCCATATTATTTAGTTTTTGTGTTAAATATCTCTAACTAAAAAAAACTAAATGAACGAAATAATTTTTGAGACTAATAACGAAGTATGCAAGGAGATAGTAATAACCTGCCACTCCAATAATGATGTGCAAATTGCACTGTTGGAAGATAAAAAATTGGTGGAAATTCATCGCGAAAAAGCTTCAGACGAATGCGCTGTAGGAGATGTTTATCTTGGCAAGGTAAGAAAAGTGATGCCAGGACTTAATGCAGCCTTTATCAATATTGGTAGCCAAAAAGATGCTTTTTTGCACTATTTGGATTTAGGGTTTCATGCAACTACCATCAATAACTTTGTGCAGCGTGCTATTACAAATCGAAAAAGGAGTATTGCCAACTTTCCAATGGAACCCGATGTGGAAAAAGTGGGTAAAATCGGAGATATTATAACTTCGGGACAACCAATTTTAGTGCAAATTGATAAAGAGCCCATATCGACCAAAGGAGCGCGCGTGAACATGGAAATTTCGTTTGCCGGCCGCTACCTGGTGCTCGTGCCCTTTGTTGACAAAATTACGGTATCGTCGAAAATAAGAAACAGTTTGGAACGAAAACGGTTGCGCAAAATTGTGCAGGCTATCAAACCCAAAAATTTCGGAGTAGTTATCCGTACTGTTGCCAAAGATACAGATGCAGAACAAATTGAATCGGATCTGATCCAATTGTTGGAAAAATGGAACACATTGGTATCCAGATTGCCCAATGCCACAATTCCCTGCAAGGTAGCCGCAGAATTAGATAAAACTTCTGCACTGATACGGGACATTGTAAATGATAGCTATAGCGCTATTTATGTAGATAAACCATCTCTTTATAAAGAAATTAAGGATTTGGTAGCCTCTTTTTCACCGGCTAAAAAAGATATTGTTAAACTCCATAAGGAGAAACAGCCTATCTTTGAATATTTTAATGTAGCCAGGCAGATAAAAGGCTCGTTTGGACGTGTTGTTACTGTTAAAAACGGTGTCTATTTGATTGTAGAACACACAGAAGCTATGCATGTTATTGACGTGAATAGCGGCAACCGAATGAAATCGAGCCAAAGTCAGGAAGAAAATGCGCTGGAAGCCAATTTGCTGGCTGCTACTGAAATAGTACGCCAATTGCGCCTGCGCGATATGGGAGGCATCATCATCATAGATTTTATTGATTTGGCAAAAAGCGTTAATCGCACCATCCTGAATCGTACTATGACGGAATTAATGCGCAAAGACAAGTCACGACATACCATTCTGCCGGTCAATAAATTCGGGTTGATTCAGATTACCCGTCAGCGTGTACGCGAAGCTACCGTAATTGAAACCACCGATATATGTCCCGCTTGCATGGGGACAGGAAAAATACAGCCTCTTATCCTTTTGGAAGATGACATTAACAATACCCTTGATTTTCTCTTCAAAAAACAGCAGGAATCCAATATTACCCTTGTAGTGCATCCGTTTGTGCATGCTTTTTTCACCAAAGGACTCATATCTAAACAGTTAAAATGGATGATAACCTATAAGTGCCGCGTGAAAATTATCTCCAATCAGGAGATGCAAATTAACGAATACAAATGCTATAATAAAGATATGGAAGAGATTGTTTTGTGGACATTGCCCAATCATATTCAATAATTTGTATGGATGCTGTCATTTTATCCAAAATGCAACGCTATTGCAGTTATCAGGAGCGGACAGAAACCGAAGTACGACAGAAATTGGCTTCTTTTCGGTTGACTCGTGAGGATGAAAAAGCTATTCTGGAACAATTGATCGCAGAATGCTACTTTGATAATGAACGATTTACAGAAATTTATGTAAAAAGTAAAAGTGCCAAAGCATGGGGAAAAAATAAAATCAAGGTAGCGTTATTGCAAAAAAAAATTCCTGAAACGTTAATCCGAAAGTATTTGGCTTCCATCAATCTCGAACAGGATCGGAAAAATATCGTTAAATTGATAGATAAATGGCTGAAAGTCAATAAAAAACAGGATAATGTGCTTGTCAAGCTTTATCGCTATCTTTACGGCAAAGGGTATGATGTGGAGTTGATTTCCGAAACTTTAAAAAGCTATGAATTATAATAATTTCTTACTTTTAAAAAACAACAACTATGAATCATGACCAGCTAAAGGAACTCTCTAAAAGGCTCGGTGAGCTAAGGGGGTATCTTTGACATTGACGGAAGAATAGCAAAAATTGCCGAAAAAGAGGCTGTAGCCCATCAGGCCGATTTTTGGGATGATCCGAAAGCGGCGCAAAAATTATTGAAAGGGATTAGCCTCGAAAAATCATGGGTAGAAGCTTTTGAAAAAACTGCCGAAAAGTTTGACGATTTGTGCGTGATGTTCGATTTTTACAGCGAAGGAGAGGCTTCTGAAACCATGGTAGATGAGAGTTGCCAACAATTTATCGGCTATTTGGATAAGTTGGAATTTCGCAAGATGATGCGCAATGAAGAGGATCCGCTTGGCGTCATTCTCACTATTAATTCGGGCGCAGGCGGTACCGAAAGTTGCGACTGGGCAGAGATGCTATTGCGTATGTATATCCGTTGGGGAGAACGTAATAAATATATAATCAAGTTATTGGATCGGCAGGAAGGAGAGATGGCAGGCATTAAATCGGCAACTATAGAATTGGATGGCCCTTATGGTTATGGGTATCTGAAAAGTGAAAATGGAGTTCATCGCCTGGTACGACTTTCCCCTTTTGACTCGGCCAATCGCCGCCACACTTCATTTGCCTCTGTGTATGCTTATCCTATTATAAATGATGATATTGTGGTTGATGTAAATCCTGCAGATATTTCTTGGGATACCTACCGTTCCAGCGGTCCTGGTGGACAAAATGTAAACAAGGTAGAGACCGCCGTACGACTCTATCATGCACCATCGGGTATTGTTGTCGAATGCCAAGAGACTCGATCGCAACTGCAGAATCGCGAAAAAGCAATGCAGATGCTCAAATCGCGCCTCTACCAACTGGAGTTGGAGAAAAAACGCAAGAAAATTATGGAGATTGAGAACGCTAAAAAGAGGATTGAGTGGGGCTCACAAATTCGCAGCTACGTGATGCACCCCTATAAAATGGTAAAGGATTTGCGCACTCAATGCGAAACCTCAAATGTAAATGGAGTTATGGATGGGGAATTGGATGAGTTTATTAAAGCATACCTGATGACGGCGCATTAAGAATAATTGTACCTTTCTCTTAACATGGCGATTTGTGGCTGCGAAAGCCAGACGTCTTTGCTGTCAAAACGGACATTGACGCTGGTTATGCCGTTGTCATCCTGATAGAGAATGAACTGGCTGTTTTGTTGAGTGTTTGTCATGGAATTGTTGTTCATAATACTATCTGTTTTTCGAGTTTATATCTGTCATTTCTCTTAAAGACGAATGAATGGTTTTAATTCTGTTTTCTTTCCGTTCCAAATCTGCTGCTATCCCGTAGGCAAAATTCAGAATTTCAGGTGTAATAGTGAATACAGACGCGTAATTTTCCATTTTATTTTCCTCCTTCATTTACATCTTCAAAACGTACATCAACCGAAATTCTTTCGTCTTCGGTCTTGAAAATAATAAATCGATTGTCGTTTTCTGTTGCCATTTTCTTTAATTTTCTATTACCGCATCTATTTTCCGCATCACTTTCCACGTTTCAGTTAAAACTGTTATTATCTTTTGATAATGCACAATGTCCTCATATCCCAGCGCACGCCCTTTGCGGTCTTTCAGCCACTTTTGAGCAGGCTGGTAACCGCCAATATAAAAGTTCCATGCTTCTAACGGAACGTTGTCGAAAAATTGTGTATCATTAATCCAAACCCTGTTATCCAGATAGTTGTTGGATTTCTCGGTAAATGAGTTTTCAACTTTATTACTGCCCGATTTGGGGAAATTTGCCATTGTGTCCGGAACGGCAACATTTTCCATTAAATGCAGTTTCCTTAATTTTTCTCCTAATGCCGCCATTTTATTAAACTGTTCTGCATTTTCAGGATAGGGTATGCGTGGAAAATCTATTTTCAGAAATTCTTTGTATTTTTCTCTGTATGAAGGAGAATGTAAAATGGCATAAATGTAATCGAAGATTTGTTCAGGAACAGGAGGGGCGGTTAATTGCGATTTGTTTTGGAAACGTGTTACGCTTGCTTCATTCAAATTGGCTACTTTTTCTGTTTGTCCGAAATTTTCGTGATAAAGGTAAAGGGGGAAAACTGCCCCTCCACCACGATAAAACACATTACAGTCAATCATTTGTATGGATACAAAGATCAAATTCCACGGCATATTTCCTACCACCTGCCCTTGTCGTCCAACGATTAAGCCTATATTCTGTCTTTTGAAATGTTGCATAACTTTTTCTCGTGGACGTTCAAGTAATTTTGTGTCGTAGTAAACAGACTTTGTATCAAAAGGACGATAACTGACTTTTTGAACAAGATTCTGATTTGACGACCCGAAATTTTCATTAATGTTTTTAATTAAATCTTCTTTTCTGTCATTTATAAAAACAGTATCTTTTGCCGTAACGATTCCTACAGAATTAGTAGAAAATAAATCGTTTATCAAAAATCCTTTTTCGTATTCTTTCTGCAATGAAAAATCTTTTGGGACGAAGAAATAATTTGGGACAACAGGTTGCAATTCTTGCCATGAAATTGATCCCAAATTGTTTTCCAAAAGAAAATTGTATTTGTCCGAGCGTTTACTATAGAGATTGTAATGAAAAATTTTTGCAAGAGCATCTGTCTTTTTACGCCCTGTCTTTACGAAAATATTGATACTCACGCCCTGTTGAATATCAAATACATTTTCATCTTTGCTGCCATCGGGTGCAGTTTCTTTTTTCTTTGCGTTTCCATGTAGATCAATGATATAAATTTTGTCAAAAGTTTGCAGTAATTTATATCGCATACCGCGAAAAGTCGGATTGTCCAAAAAACTGTGATTGTTGATATATGCCAAAATGCCTTCGCCGTTTTTCTCAATAAAATATTGTCCGAAACGGATAAATTTTGCGTAATCATCGTTCAGCCACTTTGGATTTTTTTCCTGCAAACGACCGCCTGTTGGCTCTTTTTTGTAATCTTCCATCAGGTGCAAAATCCATTCGCCTTTGTTTTGACTTTCACCGCTGTATGGCGGATTTCCCAAAACCACCATTACAGGTACATCGTTTTTGATTTTTGCGGCTTCGCTTGCCTCGTTACTCAGCCACTGCGCGAAGGGAATTTGCTGTATGTTCTGTTTCGGATTTTCCAATGCGTCCGTAAGGTAAATGTGCAGGCGCTCTGTATTGGTTGCGCCCAATTCCTGCAATATCATTTCCATTTTCAAATGTGCCATTGTGTAGGGCGACATCATTATTTCAAATCCGTTGAGACGCGGAATAAGGTGATTTTTTACATAATCGTTCCACATTCCTGCATTCTTTGCAAATCGCCTGTAAATTTTGCGTACTACTTCCGCAAGAAAAGTGCCTGTGCCGGTAGCAGGGTCAAGAATTTGAACACGATGAAATGTCTGTGCCGGCAAACGGACATCACTTCCTGTTACTGTCGATGTGTCTGCCAAGCCATCTGCTATAGCGAAGTCGGTTTTCAGTATATCATCAACAGCATTTACGATAAATTTAACCACCGCCAATGGCGTATAGTACGCGCCCATTGCGGTTTTCAGATTTTTGTCATATTTGGTCAGAAAATCCTCATAGAAATGCAGGAAAGGGTCTTTATCCTTGCTTTCAAATTCTTTGTGAATAGCTGCAACATCCACATAATTAAACATATCAGCAAGCGAATCAACAATCCACCGGATATTCTCGTCGAGGTCGAAACCTGCAATGTACTGAAAAAGATTGCGCAGGAAAGGATTGGACTGCGGAATTAGTGCTGCTGCGTGTTGACGTGTAAAATGTCCGTTTGAAAAATCCTGCAATCGCGCCACAAACATACCGTATGCAATAGTTTGCGCATAGATATCGGCAAATTGCGTATCTGTCATCGTGGGTAATAAGACCTGCTGAAAGCCTTTGAGCTGCTGACGGAGCGAGTTGTTGCCGTCTTTACCTGCAATGGCTTTTTCAATCACTTCTGCCAAAAGCTGCGTTTTGGCAGCCATATATTCCGCCAGTTTCCGCGAATCTTTTATTGCTTTGCCATTATAAAGCGAAAAAATCCGAATCATTTCGGTAAAAGCATTGAAATTTTCGGGTATCGGCTCAATTTTATTCGGTAAAATCTTTCCAATAGTGATTTCGGCAGCTAAATCTTCGCCCTCGAAAAGTTGAAATGTCAGATAATCGGTAATAACAAGATTGTCGAGCGCTTTTTTATATCTGTCGAACTGATTCT
>JAISAD010000184.1 GCA_031266895.1 Bacteroidales bacterium | reverse complement strand
AGAATCGCGCCCGCCACTTACTGCCAAAAGGTAACGATAATTGTAAGAATTTGATACACAGTGCTTTAATTGTTTTAAAAACTTATCTTTCATAAGGATGCAAAAGTAAGAAAAAAAGTGTATTTTTGCCCAAATTTTTGATATGACCTTATTAGTAGCATTCAATTTTTTAAAATTCGGACTTATAGATTTAATAGACATCATTGTGGTGGCAATATTGCTGTATCAATTTTACCGTCTATTGCGCGGCACTGCGGCAGTGCGTATTTTTTGGGGGATTGCGGTAATTTACCTGATATGGAAAATAGTTACTTTGTTGCATCTCACCATGCTTTCCAAAATTATGAGTCAATTTATCAGTGTGGGAGTCATTGCGCTGATTGTAGTTTTTCAACCTGAAATTCGCTCCTTTCTTTTTTTTCTGGGCAATACGCGTTTTTTTCGTTTTATGAGTGGCAAACTGTCACGCAAGGTAAATCAGGAAGAGTTTGAGAGTGAAATTGATTCAGTGGTGCGGGCCTGTAAGCGGATGTCTGCCTCGCGAACCGGTGCGCTTATACTTATGGCACGTGAAACGCCGCTGCAGGAATATCTGAAAACGGGCGAGCGCATAGATGCTTTGGTGTCGCGCGAATTAATTGAAAATATTTTTTTTAAAAACAGTCCATTACATGATGGAGCATTGATTATCTGCAATCACCGATTGGAGGCGGCGCGTTGTATTTTACCGGTTTCAAAGGATAGTAAAATTTCGGGGGATTTGGGTTTGCGTCATCGATCAGCCATAGGCTCTACGGCGACAACAGATGCCATTGCAATTGTGGTATCGGAGCAGACAGGGCAGATTTCGCTCTGTCAGGAAGGGCAGATTATTCGAGACATTTCTCCCACCGTACTCAAACAACTGCTTGCTGAAACAATGACTAACCGTTCAGCCCTGTCAGCCCATTAATTGGAGAGAGTGCTGATTAGATATTGCCCGAAAAGAGAACAGAATAGCTCGGATAAATCAAGGTGTTTTTATTAAAAGTAGTTAAAAAATGTTAATAATGAGATTCCGAATATTTTGTGGAATTATATTTTTTGCTATTTTTGCACTTTAAATCATTATTGTTTTATGAAAAAAGAGTATTTAAAGAGAAAAATTGATGACTTGGCAGGATATGGCAAAATATTATCGAAAGCAAGAAGTTTTAAACGTGTTGTGTTGGCCTGTTTTTCATTGTTGCTGTTGATAACAAGCTGTGACCCTGATCCCGCGCCTGTCTCTAACTTGGGCAACGGAACCGGTTCTAATCAGGGAACCGCAAAAACAGTAAGTTTGGTAGCTGGCGTAGCTGTTGGTATTTCGGATAAATATAACAACACGATTGGACATATAACTTACAGCAATACGAACAAGGGATCCGGAAGTTTCTTGTATGCAACAACCCAAAGCGGATATTATCTAAACGTTTCCATTTGTGATATGGGGGTTGTTAGCGGGCTTGCGGCAATGAAAGAAGTGCCATTGACAGGCTTTACAAATCCTGCTAGCGTGAACAGTGTTAACTGTATTCCACAGCACGGTTACATATTTAAATTTATCAATTACAATTACGGAGAAGAATGCATTGTTTTTCTGCATGTTGAAAAATATATTACATCCGATAATAATGAAATTATTGGATGTGAAATAAAATACAGGGTGCGAGATAAAGATACATTTTATTTTTAAGGATTAGATGTCGTTTCCTTTCTTAAAGAAACTTAAAGCCGACGAATGGTTTGATTGCTGTACGTTGGCTTTAATGCTTATGGGGATGTTGTTATTTCGTACTTTATGCTTTTTAGCATTGATTTGCTTATTGATTCGCGTGTTGTTGGTCGGCAAAATAAAAGAAAAGCGACAAAAATTGAAAGAAAACACAATTGTATTGTCTGTGCTGTTAAGCCTATTTGTATTGCATGTTGTCGGGCTTTTATGGACTGCTAATTTGCAAGCGGGATGGTTGGAGTTGTATCACAAAATTGCTTTTTTGATTATTCCGTTAGGCGTATGTATTATCTCGCCGTTGAAAAAGAACATTTTACGGTGGCTGTTCTATTTCTATATAGCTGCTATTTTTGTGGGCACTGTTGTAGGAATAACCCGCTATCTGACACAGGATTTTCCTGACTTGCGTACTTTAATTCCGTATGCAAGCAATATCCGGTTTGCGGTCAATATCTGTTTTGCTATTGCGGCGATGTCGGTTATTACTTATCGCAAACGGCAATTCAAAGTAACCATTTTGCTGTTTCCATTTATTGTCTGGTTTGTTTTTTATATGATTATAACGCAATCGATAACAGGGATTTGTATTCTTTGCGTGTTGGCAGGTGTTTCCTTGATGTATTTATGCTTCAAAAACCGCAACAAAATTTCTCTGATTGTTTCAGGCATTTTGTTGTTATTGCTGCTAGGTTTCACTTTTTGGACAACACGGGAAGCCATAAGCTATTTCAATTGTCAACAAATTGATAATAAGCCATTAAAGACGCATACCATTAACGGAAATTCCTATAATGCATTTACCAATGATAATTTTATAGAAAACGGACATTATGTCAATCAATATGTTTGCATGGAAGAATTGGAAAGGGCATGGAGTCAGCGTACAGGATTGAGGATCGACGATTTATCGAAGGGGACGGAAGGCCATTTTGCGTACAGGGATTTGCTTGTCAGGTATCTTAATTCTAAACGATTGACTAAAGATTCGGCAGGAATTATGGTTTTGTCGTGTCAGGATATTGAAAACGTGAAGGCAGGTTTTGCCAATGTGGCTTACGTGGAAAAATTTAGTTTGAGGCCAAGGCTGTATAAGACTTTTTTCGAGTTTGAGAGATACTGGCACGAGGGATATGTTAAGGACGGTTCGCTTGTGAAAAGGATTGAGTTGTGCAAAAATGCTGCTACGGTCATAAGAGATTATCCTGTAGCAGGGGTAGGAACAGGCGACGCCAACGATGTCATGAATGCATATCTGAGTAAAAAGAGCAACAGGAACCAATTTAATACGCATGATCCGCACAATTACTTTTTTTTCATTGGCGTCGAATTTGGTATGGTGGGGATTGCTGTTTTGGGATTGTTTCTTA
>JAISAD010000182.1 GCA_031266895.1 Bacteroidales bacterium | reverse complement strand
TTTGAGTCCTCTTCTGTTCCGATAGTTACGCCTAATGCGGTGTAAATATTTTTAATTTCGTCGCTGTCGAAAATTTTATGAGGCATTGCTTTTTCTACATTCAAAATTTTACCTCTAAGCGGCAAAATAGCCTGAAAATGGCTGTCGCGTCCCTGTTTGGCCGTTCCCCCTGCAGAATCCCCTTCGACAAGGAAAAGTTCACACTGCGAGGCGTCTTTTGAGGAACAGTCCGACAGTTTGCCCGGCAGTCCAGACCCGCCAAATACAGATTTGCGTTGTACCAGCTCGCGTGCCTTCCGGGCGGCGTGGCGTGCCGTCGCAGCCAATACCACTTTGCTTACAATTTCTTTGGCATCCTTTGGATTCTCTTCCAGATAGTTGGTCAGCATTTCACTCACCATTTGATCTACTACGCCGGCAATTTCGCTGTTGCCCAGTTTGGTCTTTGTTTGTCCTTCAAATTGAGGTTCAGCCACTTTTACCGAAATAATGGCTGTTAATCCCTCCCGAAAATCGTCGCCGGTAATTTCGATTTTCTGTTTTTCCAATTTTTCGAGCATTTTGCTCTCTTCTGCATATTTTTTCAGTGTCCGTGTGAGCGCCCTGCGAAAACCCGTAAGATGTGTTCCACCCTCTATTGTATTGATATTATTGACGTAAGAGTGAATATTTTCAGTAAAGGTGGTATTGTATTGCATCACTACTTCTGCTGGAACGCCCTCTTTTTCGCCTTCCATGTAAATGGGAATATCCATAATTTTTTCACGACCACCGTCCAGATATTTGATAAAATCTTTCAAGCCGTTTTGCGAATAGAAGCGGTTGGAGCGATAGCTTCCATCCTCTTTTTGCTCTCTCATATCATGTATAGTCAGCGTAATCCCTTTATTCAAAAAAGACAACTCTTTCATGCGGGTAGCAAGAATATCATATTTATATTCCAATATGTTAAAAATGGTGTCATCTGGCCAAAATGTAATTCTGGTACCTCTGTAATCTGATTTTTCTACCTCTTTCACAGGATAGACAGGTTTTCCGTAAGCGTATTCCTGCACAAAGTGGATACCGTTTCGATAAACATCAGCACGCAGGCACTTTGAGAGTGCATTCACACACGATACCCCAACGCCATGCAAACCGCCTGATACCTTGTAGGAATCTTTGTTAAATTTGCCGCCTGCATGAAGTACAGTAAGCACCACTTCTAAAGCAGATCGTTGCTCCTTTTCATGAAAATCGGTTGGGATGCCACGTCCGTTATCGAGCACTGATATGGAATTATCTTCATAAATTGTAACTTCAATATTATCGCAATGGCCGGCCAGTGCTTCGTCAATAGAATTATCTATTACCTCATAAACCAAATGGTGTAATCCACGTTCTCCCACATCGCCAATGTACATGGCAGGTCTTTTTCTCACTGCTTCCAAGCCTTCCAAAACTTGGATATTTTCAGCATTGTATTCCTCCTGTTGCAATAACCCTTCTTCTAATTCGCTCATAACCAATACTTGTCTATCAAAATTTTAAACGTGCAAATTTACAAAAAAAATCAATGCAGAAATGCACGAAAGGACGAAAACAAAATGCAGCAAGGATAAAAAAATAAAAGAGGCTGTCTTAAAAGCGCTCTTGCAATTCAGACAGCCTCTTTTTTCAATTTTAGATGCTCTTAATTTACCTGCATTCAATGACAGTTTTTGTGCTCACCGTTGCACCCATCATACTACTATTAGTAGTGGATTCTTTATTCAAGTCCGAACATTTTTTAGCCTCCGCAGTATAATCATCACTTGATACAATCGGGTCAATATTGATAGGGATTGGCCAATCTTCACTATACTCATAAGTCACGGTTGCGGTTTCCGTGCATTGGCAAGTTTTTGTACATCCTACAGCTGCTAAACAAAGCGCTGCAATCATAATTAAGAATACTTTCTTCATTTCTTTTTTGATTTAATTTAATAATATGGTTTTGTTTTATTTTATTCCTAATTTCGTTTTAATTGTTTTTGGAATGGCATCTTTATGTATCACAAAATTTATAGTTTGCAACTCTACAAAAGGTTGCGAAGCATAGAAAAAGCCCTGATACGGATTTCTGCCGGCAGTGCCCCACGAGTTTTTTACGATAAAATAGGGCGTACCGTTCTGGTCGGTGGCTTTGCCTACTATAACCATGCCGTGGTCATCCGTAGTAGTCCAATTGTCGAAACTCTCCTGACGCATCTCCTGAGTTATCGTCTTTTCTTTTCCCGGCTTGTCGAAAGAGTAAAGCTCTTTATCTTTCTCGCTCTGCGACAGTTTTTCCCATCTTTCGCGATCGGAACCGGCCGTTGCTCCGCTAAAATCTTTTTCGGGCATAACTGCAACACCTTTGCCCCAGTTGAATCCTTTGGTGCTTACATCGCTGCCCCAGGCAATACTGTAGCCATTGTCCACAGCATTATTTATCACTTGCATCATCTCGTTCAATGGCAAGTTGTACGATTCTTCCATAATCCAATTGTCGGGAATTTCCAGTGCAAATTTGGTATAAAAAGGATGATGTGTAAAAGAGGTAATACTAATGAAATCGCTCATATTCAATCCCAACGATTGAGCAAAAGTGGTTGGTGTATATTTTTTGCTGTTGTAAGTAAATTCAGCCGGTGCTTCACCCAAATAGGTGTTTACCAGCGCTTCGTAACCTTTTTTCCATGTTGGCGATAAGGTTTTGTTCGGATTTTGAATAATGACATCCACATAGGCTTTCAACAGCGCATCCAATTCGCCATGTATCGGCAGAGTATCGCCTTCAGACGAGCCGATATAAGCTGTTTGTGGCATAATACCGTATTTGTCTATCATATTGAATACGTCGAAGAAAGCTCCTCCTGCCCCAAAATTGTAGTTGCCATGCATGCGCACATACATCTGCGCTTTATCAATGTAGGCGCGATTCACAATCCACATGTCAGCCAAGTCATACTCGCCCTTTCCCATGCGAAGCAGTTCGCATTCTAAAAAGCCTATTCCCGAAAAACTCCAGCAGGTACCTGAACGATGCTGGTCTTTTACAGGGGTATATTTGCACTCTTTTTGCGTAGTGAAAATGTAACCCTCATCTTTTTTAGTTTCTTCTTGTGCCAGCAAAGTAAAATTCCCAAAGATGACCATTGTGGCTACTAATGTTGCGATTTTTTGCATTTTCTTATTGTTTTAATTTCAAGTTATTTTTCGGCAAAAATACAAAAAATTATTTATCACGGCAATTTAAATTTATTTTGCTTATTTTCAGCACAAAAAGATAAATCAAAACATCATTTCCATGACGCTGCAAGAACAATATTATACTTAAATTGTAGCATTTTCACGCTTACAGCGTGAGATTATAAAGAATTTCTTTCTTACAAATTCACTGGCAAAGGACAATTAATTTTCTCATTCCAGGGCAATCCGTATTTGCCTATTTCGGCCATAAACGGGTCGGGATCAAATTCTTCTACATTAAAAACGCCGCAGCCATTCCAATGGTTGGTCAAGAGCATTTTTGCCCCCAGCATGGCCGGCACACCGGTAGTGTAAGAAATGGCTTGTGCGCCGGTATCTTTGAAAGCAGCCTCATGGTCGCAGTTATTCCATATATAATAGGTTTGCTCTTTGCCCTCTTTAATACCGGTAATTTGGCAGCCAATAGAGGTTTGTCCCCTATAACCTGCTCCCAGCGATGAAGGCTCGGGTAACACTGCTTTCAAAAATTGCAGCGGCACAATCTCTTTTCCTTCGTAAATCACAGGTTTAATGCTGGTCATGCCAATCTCTTGCAGCACACTGAGTACCGTAATATATTTTTGTCCGAAAGTCATCCAAAAGCGGGCGCGTTTTAAGGTCGGATAGTTTTTTACCAGCGACTCCAACTCTTCATGATAGAGCAGATACGACTCTTTTTCGCCAATATTGGGGTAGTTGATAGGCTTGTGAATGCTTATAGGCTCAACTTCAATCCATTGTCCGTTTTCCCAATATTTACCTTTCTGGGTAATTTCGCGAATGTTAATCTCAGGGTTAAAATTGGTGGCAAAAGCCTTACCATGATCGCCGGCATTGCAATCTACGATATCCAAACAGTGGATTTCATCAAAATGGTGTTTGGCGGCATAGGCGGTGTAAATGCCAGTAACACCCGGGTCGAATCCGCAGCCCAGCAGCGCCATAATACCAGCCTCTTTAAAACGGTCGTGGTATGCCCATTGCCACTTGTATTCAAATTTAGCCACATCTTTTGGTTCGTAGTTGGCCGTATCCATATAATTGGTCTTGGTGGCAAGGCAAGCATCCATCAACGGAAGATCCTGATAGGGTAAGGCCACGTTAATCAGCAAATCGGGTTTAAAACTTTGAATAAGTGCCACCGTTTCCCGCACATTGTCGGCATCTACTTTTGCCGTCTGGATACGACCTTTATCCATGGCGGCGGCTATTCTATCGGCTTTCTCTTTGGTTCTGGAGGCCAACATGATTTCAGTGAACACTTCTGGAACAGAGGCGCATTTGTGTGCCACTACAGCACCGACTCCTCCAGCTCCTATAATTAATACTTTTGCCATTTTTTTATTGTTGTTTTGGTTAAAATAATGCGATAATTATTTGATTATACTGCATTTACAATATCTTAATACGATTGCAAATATACAATAATTTTTCCAATCGCATTTTTTTGTATTTTTGCACTCTTAAAATTTTGACAAAGAGAGATGATAAGCAGGCACCATTTGAGAGCCAAAGTATTGCAGGCCATTTATGCACATGAGATGAATCCCATGGAAGTTATGGCAACAGGGGAGAAAAAATTGGTACAATCTGTAGAGAATTACTATACATTGTTTTTGTATCTCTTTTCGCTTATTCCTGAGTTTAAGCGTTACAGACTCAATAAAATGGAAGATGCTAAAGCTAAATTTCATCCTACCATCGAGGATTTAAATCCCAATACCAGATTTGTGGATAATGCAGTGATTGCTCAAATTGAAAATAATGCGGAATTGCAAAAAGCGTGGAGAAATCATCGTATTAGCTGGAATAATGATCTTGATGTTATTATTCAGATTTTTCAAGAGGTAACAGCGCTAAAAGAATATAACTCTTATCTAGCCAATGAAACTCAAAACTATGAAGAAGATAAATATCTGGTACTTGCCATTATAGAAAAAGTTTTTGCGGTTAGTAATTTATTGCATTGGTTTTTTGAAGAAAAAAACTTGCATTGGGTCGATGATTATAACGAAGCACTGCTGGCGTTGTATAAAAATATATCTTTCTTTTCTTTAAAGAAAGGTAACAGTTGTAAGATTTTGCCTCTTTTCAAATCAGAAAAGGACGATGTGGAATTTTATAAATCACTGTATCGTAAAACACTTCTTAACAATGCTGCCTTTGGCGAATTGATAGAAACGCGTTTAAAAAATTGGGAAGCCGAGCGTGTATTGGGTATTGACATGATTTTGATGAAAATGGCGATTTGCGAACTGACTCAATTTCCAACCATTCCGATAAAAGTAACGCTTAACGAATATATCGAATTGGCCAAATGGTACAGTTCCACAAAAAGCGGCCTGTTTGTAAATGGCCTGTTAGATAAAGTGGTTGTGGAGTTGAAAACGCAAAATCAAATCCATAAAACAGGCTTAGGATTAATTGATTAAAAAATAGATATTATGCGCAATAAACATTTGATTATCGCTCTTTTGCTATTACTTCTTTTTACCATGTGCAAAAATAAAAACAACACTATTGGAGTCGAAAATATTCATAATCCAGCCACGGCGGAGGGTATTTCGGAAGAGGACAGAGCCAATATGCCGGTTATCACTTTTGAAAAAACTACCCACGATTTCGGACCGGTGATACAGGGTGAAAGGGTAAGTTATACTTTTAAATTCAACAATACAGGCAAATCGAACCTTATAATCTCATCTACTAATTCTACCTGCGGCTGTACCACTTCCGCGCCCCCACAAGCACCTATAAAGCCGGGCGGCACAGGCGAAATCAAAGTAATGTTTGATTCGAAACTGAAAAACGGAATTGTCAACAATCAAGTGCTGGTAGCGGCTAATACCTATCCAGCAACCACGCTGTTGCGCATTACCGCAGACGTGAAAGAACCGTAAATTTTTAACTCATTTCATAACCAAAAACAATTAAAAATGAATTTTAACACATTTTTCTTATTAATGGCTCCTGCTCAACAGGGCACAGAAGGCGGCAATGGCGGCAGCACTTGGACTATGCCCGTTATGATTGTAGTGCTGATTGTGATTTTTTACTTTTTTATGATTCGTCCGCAATCTAAAAAGCAAAAGAAAGTTCAGCAATACCGCGAATCGCTGAAACGGGGAGACAAAGTTGTTACCATTGGTGGCATACATGCTAAAATAACTGATGTACAGGAAGATACATTTATCATTGAAGTAGAAGATGGCTCCAAATTGCGCATCGAAAAGGCTGCTGTAGCTATAGATAACGCTCAAGTGCAACGGAAAGATACGGAAAAATAGTCTTGATAATGATTATTTCTGAAAAATTGAAAGATAAGCAGAACCGTGCAAAACGACCGTCAATGGCGTTTTTGGTCTGTTTGCTGATCGCCGGTTTGGGTTGGTGTATCATCAATTTTTCGAATCAGTATCGTGTAACTCTATCTTACAGAGTGAATTGTATCGACTTTCCCAAAGGAAAGGATTTGGCAGGCATGTCCGACAGCATTTTTATGCTCACATTCAATACCAGAGGATTGAATTATCTTTCGAGTAAATTTTCGGATAAAAATCGTGTTTTGCCAATTTCGATTGAAAAGCTAATTGGGACTAAGGGACGAAATCACAATTCTTATACCTTTACCTCTAAAGAGTTGAATAACTACATGATTGACAACAATCTGATTGATCCTGACTTTGCAGGTATCGAAAATATTAATTCGTGGACTGTTGAATTGAAATAGCCATGTTAAAAATTGGGCTTACAGGAGGAATAGGCACAGGGAAAACTTATATTTCCCGTCACTTTATAGAGATGGGAATTCCGGTTTTTTATGCTGACGAGGAGACAAAAAAACTGTATCGCGAACCGGAAATACAATTGCTGTTGCGATCTCATTTTGGAGATGCTATTTTTACGGATAATCAGTTGGATTTCAGGAAAATGGGCAAACTGTTTTTTTCTTCACCGGAAGCCTTGCAGCAGGCCAATGCGCTCATACACCCACTGGTAACGGAGCGTTTTAACTGTTGGGCAAGTAAACAGCAGAATAAGGCTGTTATGATGGAGTCGGCTATTATTTTTGAAGCCGGTTTAGCATCGTTTTTCGATAAAATTTTTGTAGTAGATGCTCCTTTGGAAGTGCGTATTCGGCGCATTCAAACCCGTAATCCGGAATGGAGTAAAGCAGACATTTTAAAGCGTATTAATGCGCAAATGAATCAAGAGGAAAAATGTCGCTTAGCCCATTTGGTAATATGGAATGAATAGATAATATTGCCTGTTTTCGCGCAAGCATATCCATTAAAATTTCCCCTCAATATTCAACTCCCTTTTGGTTTGGTAGAGCGCTGTGGGATATTTTCCATTGTAACAGGCCATACAGAGTTCGTTGCGGTTACCGGCTTGTTGAAGCGCTTTTTCACTCAGGAAGTAAAGCGTGTCGGCGTTAATCAATTGGCGTACCTCTTCTACACTGTGCGAAGTGCTTATTAACTCTTCATAGGTAGAAGTATCTACACCATAGAAACAAGGATGCTGTATTTGCGGACAGCCTATGCGAACGTGTATTTCCGTGGCGCCAGCCTCGCGCAACATGTGAATAATGCGAGTAGAGGTGGTGCCTCGCACAATAGAGTCATCAATCAGAACGACCCGTTTGCCGACCAGTAGCGAGCGCACGGGACTTAATTTCAGGCGTACCCCTTTTTCTCTCAATTCTTGAGAGGGTTGAATAAAGGTGCGTCCCACATATTTGTTTTTTATCAAGCCCATTTCATAAGGGATGTTGCTCTCTTCGGCATAGCCAATGGCCGCTGAAATGGAAGAGTCGGGAATCCCAATAACAATGTCGGCGACTACTGGGGCTTCTTGCGCTAACAATCTTCCGCAGGTTTTGCGGAATCTGTGCACATTTACTCCCTCAATGTCGCTGTCAGGACGGGCAAAATAGACATACTCCATAGCGCACATATTGTGGTGAATATCCACGGAGAAGAGGTGCGATTGCGGTTCTTCCGCATCTCGTTCAAAAACCACCATTTCACCCGGGTTTACGTCACGCAGGAAAGTAGCTCCAACCGCTTCAAAAGCACAGGTTTCGCTTGAAACGACATAGCCGCCGTTGAGTGTCCCAATAGAGAGCGGACGCAATCCGTTTTTGTCGCGACACAGATAGAGCCGCCGATTAGTTAAAATCAGAAAAGCATAAGCTCCTTCAATCATTGTAAGCGCCTCTTTGATAGCAATAAGACGGTCGCGCCGTCGGTCTGTCTTTACCAAATGGGCAAAAATTTCCGTATCAGACGAGGATTGAAAGATGCTTCCCTGTGATTCGAGCATCTGTTTTAATCCGCGCGAGTTGACAATATTACCATTGTGTGCTAAGGCAAAATCACCAGTATGGTGTCGGAAAAGAAAAGGCTGCACATTGTCAATACCACCTCCGCCTGCTGTGGAATAGCGCACATGGCCTATGGCACAGTCGCCTTTGAGCTTGGTCAGCTTTTTGCCGGAAAAAATTTCCGTAACCAACCCTTCGCCCCGTTCGCGATACATTTCCTGACCATCTGAGGTCGCTATTCCACATCCTTCCTGTCCGCGATGCTGCAATGCATGCAGGCCGTAGTAAGTCAATTCGGTGGCATTTTCACAACAAAAAACGCCGAATACGCCACACTCTTCATTGATATTATTGGGGATAAATTGTAATGCTTCCATGTATAATTTATTTTGACAACAGGGTTTCAAGCCTGTTAACTATTTCTGTGTAAGATTCCTCCAATTTTCCAAGATCCTTTCTGAAACGGTCTTTATCCAATCGCTCTTTGCTAATGGAATCCCAAAAGCGGGCAGAATCAGGCGATATTTCATCGGCAAGCAGAAATTTTCCATTTGCATCGCGCCCAAACTCTATTTTAAAATCTACTACAATTACATTGACCTGTCGAAAAAGGGTTACCAGCACCCGGTTAATATGCGATACTATACTGTACAGTTCTTGCAACTCCTCATAACTTACAATTTTCATGGCTACAGCATGGTGATCATTGATAAGCGGATCGCGCAAAGTATCATTTTTAAGGCAAATTTCAAAAATGGTATTTTCGGGAACCGTTCCTTCGTCCAAATCCAGGCGGCGAGTAAGAGAACCTGCAATAACATTGCGTACAATAAATTCAAGGGGAATAATGGTTGTTTTTCGACAAAGTTGATTATGTTGATCCAATCGCTCAATAAAATGGGTATGAATGCCATTTTTCTCCAGCTCTTTATAAATCAACTCGGTAATACGATTATTAATAATCCCCTTATTTCTGATGGTAGTACGCTTTACGCCATTGTAAGCCGAAGCATCATCCTTGTAAAGAATAATTATTTGATCCGGATTGTCGGTAGCATACAATTGCTTTTCTTTCCCATCATATAACAACTCTTTCCTTTCCATAAAATATTGAATAATACAGTAAAAATGCGAAAAAACATATTTTCGCTGAGGGGTGCAAATATACAGGAATTTTTTGAATTACATACAGATGAATATCAGTGCTGGGTTGACTCATCTGCATATATGCCTTTTTCGTATTTTTGTATCTTGAATTATATTGATTATTTAACCAAAACGGATTTTAGCACCTGTGCATCAATAAAAATTTCCATATATACTTGCAATCGAATTTTTTCCTATTTTTGCAGCACGAAAGGGTGGAAAGATTTGAATGCTTGCAACCACATAAAAAAAATGCTAAACCATTTCTTGATGCCATTTCTGTTACTAATCAATTATTAACAATTTAAATTTAAGATTTATGAGCTATCTATTCACATCAGAATCCGTATCCGAAGGGCATCCCGATAAAATGTGCGACCAGATTTCGGATGCTCTTTTAGACTCTTTTTTAACCCAGGATCCAGAATCGAAAGTAGCCTGCGAAACCCTGGTAACTACCGGCCTGGTAGTGTGTGCCGGCGAAGTTAAAACCAGCGCCTATGTACCCATAGACGATACGGTGAGAGGCGTCATCAGGAAAATAGGATATAACTGCAGCGAATATCAATTTGACTATCGGTCGTGCGCTGTGCTGTCATCTATTCACAACCAGTCGAGCGACATTAATCAGGGAGTAGAACGCACGCAGGAAGAAGAACAGGGCGCCGGCGACCAGGGCATGATGTTTGGCTATGCCTGCAAAGAGATGGATAATTACATGCCTATTACCATTGAACTGGCACACAAAATTCTACAAAAGCTGGCCGAAATTCGACGTGCCGGCAGGGTAATGACCTACCTGCGTCCCGACGCCAAATCGCAGGTTACGCTGCAATATGCCGACAACGGCACGCCTGAACGAATTGATGCGGTTGTAGTTTCTACCCAGCACAACGATTTTGACGAAGAGAGTAAGATGTTAGCCCGAATTTACGACGATGTAAAAAATATTCTGCTGCCAGCGGTCATTGCCGAATGTCCCGACAATATTAAAAAACTGTTTGACAGCGATTATAAGCTGCATGTGAATCCTACTGGCAAATTTGTCATTGGCGGCCCGCACGGCGACAGCGGATTAACAGGTCGCAAAATTATTGTAGATACTTATGGCGGAAAGGGCGCTCATGGCGGTGGCGCTTTTTCAGGAAAAGACCCTTCTAAGGTGGACAGGTCAGCAGCCTACGCTGTACGCCACATTGCAAAAAATATGGTGGCTGCCGGCCTTTGCAAAGAAGTGCTGGTGCAGGTAGCCTACGCTATTGGGGTGGCCAAACCGGTGGGGCTCTACATCAATACCTACGGCACAGCCAAGGTACAAATGAGCGATGGTGAAATTGCCGGTAAAATTAATGCCATTTTTGACATGCGTCCGTTTGCCATTATCAATCGTTTCGGCTTAAAAAATCCGATTTATCAGGAGACTGCCTCCTACGGCCATTTTGGGCGTAACAGCTATGAAAAAGAGGTGGAAGTGAGCGAACAGCACAGTAATGCCATGGCTCGAATCGAAAATGGGGTAACCAAATATTTCAAGAAAGTTACCTTTTTCGGATGGGAAAAGCTGGATTATGCAGATAAAATACGGACTGCTTTCGGGCTTTAGGAGATACGGATATGCATAAAAAAACTCGGCTAATGCCGAGTTTTTTTGTTATGAAACATTTTTAAATTCTAACTATTTTTTAATCATCTTTGCAACCCCTTTATATCCGTTGGCAAGGATAGCTTCGATGAGGTACGTGCCTTCGCTTAAGCCACTTACATTGATCTGTTTTCCGGAAGCAACTGTCATCATCAATCTGCCGTTCATATCGTAAATTTTCAATAACCGATAATCTACGTTCACATTAATAAAATCGGAAGCCGGATTAGGATGCACGGCAAACGATACTGTTTCGACTGCAGGAATAGAACTTACTACCGTTACGCATCCCTGTCCCGACAGTCCGGACATGCCGCCTGTGGTACGAAATACCCTAACCTTGTAGCAATCGGCATCGCTTATACTTGTCGTGTCCACGTACATTTGGCCGTAATGCAGCGTATCAACGGGGACATCATTTCTATAAATTTGATAAAGCGCATCAAATATATCATCGTCAACAGGAGCAGCTGCCGCCTCATCTCTAAAATTGGCCACAATGCCCCAATGCCCCAAGATATTCTTATCGGAGGCATGATTCCAAGTTACGCCATTATCTTCCGAATAGAGGTTCGCATTAGGATTAATATTGGCAATGTTGTCATCCATACTTAACGGACGATTGCTGGTGTCGCCATGAACGGCTTCAATGCCTATAAGAAATTCATGTCCCATACTGACTTCAATCGGTGCGGTGAGTGGGAAAGTATTCCATGCATCTCCCTTAAATGAGATGATATCGGTATTTTCAACTCTTACGCCATCTATAAATACAGCTAATTTGAGTTCGGATGGAATGGCAGTTCCGGGAACATCTGCAAAAAGAAACGCTGAAACTGAGGTCAGTTTTTTACCTTCGTATGGTTTTAGCTCTTTGGGAGTCAGCCTGTTTACGGCAATAATAGAATTTCCGCGATTACCTACATTATAGCTAAATTTACCATTGGTATAAGTGGAGCCATATGATCCGGTTACATCTTTATAAACCACATTTACATTGGTTTCACCGTCAAAACGATAGGCATATACCCCTGCAGGCTCATCCGATTCTTCAAACGACAGGCCAAACTCATCCATATCAAAGTTATAAGTATTGCGATTAGCTCCCGAAACAGCATGGAAACGCACGCGGAACAGGTTGTTAGCCGCTAAAGAAGAAATATCCAATGTAACGGGTGTCCATTCATATGCTTGATTGACAACCATTTGTGCTACTTTAGTCCAGGTGTTGCCTACACCCACTTCTACAAACATAGTATCCTTAATGCCCAAAAATGCTTCTGCTTCGGAAAGCACGCGCCATATATAGGCCAGAATCACTTTATTTTCGCCTGTAGCATCAAAAGGCTTGCTGGTCAGCGAAAGATTGTACTGCTGCAGGTCGCCATTTCCTATAAAAGTGCTGCTGTTTATTCCGTTAAATCCCTTGTAATAATGGTTCAGCAATACCCATGTATTAGTAGGGTTTGCTTCTGCTGTCCAGAAATTTTGGTCATACGTTCCGCTTTCAAAGCCTTCCGCAAACGGGATATTATAGTTGTCAACAATTGTAACCGTAGCCGGCTCTGTTTGTGCCGATGCGTTGTAGGTATCGGAATTGATATAGTCGAACACTGCGGCAACGGTATAGTTTACACGCCCTGCAGGTGCATTATTATCCATGTAGGCAGTTCCTTCCGAAGCGTCAAATCTGTCAAGATATTGGCCGTTTCTGTAAATATAGTACCAGTCAAGTGTATGCGCGCCATACTCCTGCGGTGCATCCCAGGAGAGATTAACCACATTTCTTTGAGCAATGTCCACCGTAGCCGTAAGATTGTGTGCACGGTCAATTAAATTTAACGTATCGGGCACCATCATCAGCCATCCTTTTGCCACCAGAGCGTTAAAGCCGCTCCAGCCAACAATCGTGAGGCCGTCTGCCGAAATACCCATAGGCACGTCTAATATACCGGTTGAAGGGAAGTTAAAAAAATCGCCAGCAGGGACTTCCATATCCGGCATGTAGGTATCTATAAATTGACGGAAGTACATAAAGCCAAGCCTGTCAGACCAGATAAAGGCCTGACGGCCGGTTTCCGTTTCGTGGAAGCCGACTACAAAACCATTATTGGAAACAGCTGAAGCAGAAGAACCGGCGGGGCCAATTACAATTATTTCATCATGCTCCACATCATACACAACTGCGTGATTATCTTGTTTGGCAGCGATATATTTGCCGTTGGGACTAACGCCTCTGGCTTCACCTGGATTATTTTCATCAAACAGGAAGTAGTCAGAAGGCGAAGTCCAGCCGATAGCCATACGCGAGCCTCCCCAAATTCTGCGTGAGACCCAGCCGGCTGCCACTTGCCCGTCGGACGAGATATCCCAAATTCTACTACCCTGATCTTCACTAACATGAGGATAAGCAAAGGGCATAGTATCAGTAAGATAATTATCATTGCCGACATGATACCCCCAAGAGAAGGGGACTACTCTGCCCAAAGAGTTATAGTCGTAGCTCATGCCATATACCCTGCCTGCAGCATCAATAGCATTTACGGAGGCATGAGCCGAAATCGAAGGAGAAGCGCCATAGCGTCCCAAACCGACAGAATATACCGTGTCGTTGCGCCAAACACCCCCATTATTTAAGGGTTCTCCATTAATCATATAATTAGAATCCAGAAAATCTACAGCAACCCAGGCAGAGTCATTCACATCAAGAGCATCGGTAGCGCCGGGTATAGAGGTAAAATCACCCTGCATTATATTATAAACATAGCCTCCATAAGCCACGTTTCTACCGGCTACATATTGACCGTTGGGCGAGATATTGTTGGCCATGCCAAATTCCAAATCCACAAAAAGACTTGCCTGTCGATATGCGGAATCGGGATAATTTTTCCAGCCTGTGGCCTCTCTGTAAGCCGCTTTGGTTCTGGGAGGCACAACCACAACAGGATATACAGTTGAATAGCCATTATTCAAAGAGGAGGAATTATTGGCACAAACCGGAGGAGTTATCGCCTTTACCAGCAAAGTATCTACCTTATTGGCTCCGTTAAGACCGTAACCGGCTATATATTTCAAAGAGGCCGGCAAAGTCATCTTCTTAATCTGTGCATTCCCGTTGTCGAATGCCCAAACCGCTATCGAATCAACGGTAGCCGGCAAGGTGACGCGGACAGGCGTCGAAGCATTGGGAATATGATATAGTTGTGTTTTAGCTTTATTGAACAGCATACCGTTTTCAGAAGCAAACCAGGGATTAGCTTCATCTACCACAACCTGTGCACGAGTTCTGATAAAACCGCTGCCTTCGTTGCTGGAAATAGGCAAATCGCGGAAAGAGGCAGGCAGTACAAAAGGTCCCGCAATGGCGGTATCGCCTCTAAAAGCTGTTGCGCCGAGATATTTCAATGAGGTGGGCATATTGATATTAACCAAAGACACACAACCATCGAATGCGCTGGTGCCGATAGTGTCCACAGTGTTGGGCAGTGTAATAGAAACCAGCGAAAAGTTGGAAGAAAACATCTGATCGGGAATTTTGGTCACATTGGATGGCAATGTAACAGATCTCAAAGCCTCGTTGCCTCTGAACATCCGAACGCCAAGTTTCGGAAGTCCTGACAAATCAACTGTATCCAACACATCGCAAAAAGAAAAGATATTGCTGCCCAAATTGGTGAGATTGGGATTATTGGGAAATGATACACGCGTCAATTTGGTTTGATAAAAAGCTTCATTACCAATCTTTACCAAAGAACTAGGAAAGGTGAACGCGGTGATAGGACAGTTATAGAATGCTCTGTTACCGATTTCCGTTAACGAGCTTAATATGGTTACGGTAGTCAGATTAGTACAATTTTCAAAATAGTTGTCGGGGATAACGGTCATGCTGGCTGGAATCGTAAAACTTGCTATTCCTTTGGGCATAGCCACTAAACTGCTGTCTGACTTCAGATAAAGGGTACCGTCTTTGCTAAAATAGACAGGATTGGCCAAAGCGCAATCAATAGCAGTTCCCATAAATCTTTCAAAAGCTGTGCCTACATTCGTAACACAAGCAGGGACGGTAACCGTTTGCAACAGCGTGGGCACTAAACTCGGATCCGAAGAAGAGAACATGATAGGAGGCCAGGTTGAAACCTGGCAAGGCTCTTCAAAAGCCACACTGGCGAGCGACGTGCATCCCTCAAAAAAGTTTGCCACATAAGCTAATGAATTTAATGAGGAGGGAAAAGTGAAAGAGGTCAAGCCTGCGCAAAGAGTAAACGGATGACCGCCCAAAGTGGTTAAACTGTTGGGGAACGTTACGGAAGCCGCCACCTCAACTTTGTAAAAAGCATACTCGTTAATGTCGGTCAGCGCCGTCATGTGCGACAGATTAATGGCTGCCAAAGCAGGCATTCCGGCACAGGCATAGTTATCAATTACTACAGCGCTTGCTGGCAATACCAGTGTAATAAGGCTGTCCATTTTACGCTCTATGGTCGAAGTCCAGAACATGGAACCCTCTTTCCATGTCTTGTAAAATGCATATTGAGGCACCGTATTCACCGGATAGGCAGCATCAACATCCAGGCCGCCACCGCCACCCATAAGAGGAGGAGGCGTAAAGGCTGTTCCACCCGTGCCCGAATAGGCCACAATATCAACTCCGCTCATATCAAGAGATTTAATATGAGCAAGCGAATCCCGAATAAAACGGAAGTCGGTGGCATCAACAGTGCCTGTTACCGTAAGTTGGATAACTGTAGTGAGAGGGGCATTTGAAATAGCCGTTTTTACAGCCGCTTCTACACCGCCACCGGAAACACTGACAATCGAAATTTGAGCATTGACATGGCTAACTGACAATATCAACGCTAATAGATTAAAAAAACAAAATTTCTTCACTTTTATAGTTTTTAATGTAACGTATTAAAATCGGGGGACAAAAATACAGAAAATTTTTGTACTTTTGCCTGCACAAAGAAAAATTATATATTTTATTGACACACAAACATATTGTTGTTATGAAAACAAAAACAGATAACACGCATCATCACACCAGCGCCAATATTCGATTGGCATTTTTCCTCAATCTCTTCTTTTCTGCTATTGAACTGGTGGGGGGATTGCTTACCAACAGCGTAGCCATTTTATCGGATGCTCTGCACGATTTCGGGGACAGTTTTTCTCTGGCACTGGCATGGTATTTTCAAAAAGTTTCCAAAAGGAAACGCGACGCCAAATACTCCTATGGCTATCGGCGCTTTTCGCTTCTCGGCGCCATGATTAACTCGGTAGTACTGCTTATCGGCTCGTTTTTCGTTATTAGCGAGAGCATACAGCGTCTCATCTCTCCCCAGGCTGCCAATGCCAAAGGCATGTTGCTACTGGCCATATTCGGCATTTTAGTAAACGGCTGGGCTATGTGGCGAATGCGCAGAAGTTCTTCGCTTAACGAGCGGGCAGTAGGACTGCATCTGCTTGAAGATGTGCTGGGCTGGGCGGCAGTACTCATCGGCAGTATCGTCATGATTTTTGTGGATGTGCCGATTTTAGACCCCCTGCTTTCATTACTCATTGCCTGCTATATTCTTCTGAACATTTATCGAAATTTACGTGATACATTGAGAGTAGTGCTGCAAGGCACCCCTTCTAATGTGAATATGGAAGCGATAGAAGCATGCTTGCAATCTATGGCAGGCATTAAATCGGTGCACGATATGCACATCTGGAGCATGGATGGAGAATACAACATTATGTCTGTACATCTTGTTTTAGATAAAAATCTGGATTATAAAAAATGGCAGGAATTAAAAATGCAAATCAAAGAAAAGTTGAAAGCGCAGCAAATTCAACACATTACCATTGAATCCGAAACGGATGATGACGCGTGCGATTATAAAACCGAAGAGCCGCAGTCATAGAATTATTACTTCACTCCTTAAGATGGAAGTTCATAAAACCGGAGAAGCTAAAAAGTTGTATTTTTGCAAAATGGAAACAGTCTTGCAGTAAGAAATGTTTTTATGCTTTTCAATTTTATAGTTATATATATGCTAAATCAAAAATAAAATAGTGAATATTACACAATTAGACCAAATTTTAGAACTTGCAAAAACAAAATCAAAAAAACGCTTAGTAGCAGCTTATGCCAATGATGAACATACGATTGAAGCGGTATATAATGCGGTTACGGCCGATATTGTAGATGCTACTTTGGTGGGAGACGAGGCTACGATTGTCGCTATATGCAAAACACACAAATTTGATATAAGCAAATTTTGCATTGTGCAGGAAGCTGATGAAAATAAGGCGAGCAGTGTGGCAGTTGAACTCATCAACAAAGGTCAGGGCGACATGCTGATGAAAGGCCTATTGAGCACCGATAAATATATGCGTGCTATCCTGAATAAAGAAAATGGTTTAATGTCGAGTCCTAAAGCGGTACTTTCGCACATTACAGTTATGGAAGTAAACAATTATCACAAACTCATAATCTGTGGAGATGTGGCCGTTATCCCTGCTCCTGATTTTAATCAAAAGGTTGCTATTGCCAATTATCTGGTTAAAACAGCCCACTCGCTGGGGATTGCTACTCCCAAAGTGGCGATACTGGCAGCTACCGAACAGGTATTGCCGGGCATGCAGGCCTGCGTGGATGCCGCTATGATTTCTAAAATGTCGGAACGTGGCCAGATTAAGGGAGCTATTATAGATGGCCCGATGGGCCTTGACATTGCATTAGATAAAGAGAGTGCCCAAATTAAGAAATTAAGGAGTGAGGTGGCTGGTGATGCCGACTGTATTCTCTTTCCCAATATTGAGTCTGGCAATGTGTTTTATAAATGCAATACCAAGCTGGCAAACAGCAAGCTGGGCGCTATCGTAGTGGGCGCTAAAGTGCCTTGCATAATCACGTCGCGCGGCGATTCGGCTAAAGCAAAAATGTATTCGATTGCTTTGGCGGCCTTGACAGCAAAATAGAGAAACAGAGCAATTATACCTGTTCGAAAATATCCTTAAATTCGTATATGCCCGCATGTCGAGGCAGCCACAGTGCCGCCTTTACGGCGCCGCGAGCAAATGCTATTCTGCTTTTGGCTGTATGGGTAATTTGAATAATATCTTCGTCCGATTCATAATTTACGGCATGAATACCGCTTACTTCCCCAATGCGGCGGGCTGTAATAATTAAAGTATCGACCTGTCCATCGTCATGCAATGCCCAGCGTTTTTTTCTCTCCAACTGTTCCATAATAACTTGCGCGGTAGTAATAGCCGTTCCGCTTGGAGCATCCACTTTGGTTGCATGGTGGGTCTCTTCCAGCATTACTTCGTACTGGGACTGTTTGTTCATGCAATGCGCCAGCAGTTCATTCAGCTTAAAAAAAAGATTGGCTCCAATGCAGAAATTAGATCCATATATCAGCGACTGGCCGCGCTGCTGTGCGGCAGCACGTATTTCAGCCAGTTGTGCATGCCAGCCAGTTGTGCCACAGACTACCGGAATTTGCAACTCAAAACATTTTAGCAGGTTAGCACGGACAGTTTGCGGTGTCGAAAACTCAATGGCCACATCGCACTGCGCTAATGCAGCTAACTGTTGCTCCCAATCAGCCTCATTATCAATAATGACAACTACCGAAGCCGAACCCATTTGATTAACGGCCTGCTCTACCATTTTACCCATTTTCCCATACCCTATAATAGCAATTTTTGTCATAAAATCTATTTTTTTGAGGTGCAAATATAGGAAAATAAATAAAATTCAGTTCAGTATCCGCATTATTTTATTCTTTAGATTAAGTTTGACGATGTCTGCTTCGTCCAATTCAATTTCTAATAAAACTTTTACTGTTTTGGGGAAATCTTCAGTTATTTTGTTATCACAATTTGTCTGTTCTTTTGCAATGGAGAATAATTGAGAAAAATCATAATTCAACGCTATCGAGATATTGTACAAAGTATGGGTATCGATACTTTGACGCTTTAATAGATAATCAATACTTTGGGGTTTAATATTAAGTCTTCGTGCAAGTTCTGCTTTTGTTATTCCCGACTGTATTAAAACTTCGGAAATAAAGTTCCCTATATGCAAATTCATATTTTTCATTTTACAAAGTTAAATTTTTTTTTTTCACTGAGTATCAATATTTTCCCATAATTTATCTGTTTTCACTCTCTATTTTTATCATAAAATGACTGATATATAAAAAGTTTTTGTATTTTTGCGCCCGAAAACAACAAACACCACAAGTGTTCTGTGAACGCGTCAGTAAATTTGGATCGTTGTTTTGTTTCCGGGCAGCGGTGCAAACCACACCACGAGAGAATACCCTTCGAATATAGGGACTGTGCGTGTGAGACACCAGAAAAGGGAACAGGGTTTTACAGCCAAACGGGAGTAGCGGCGTCCGCTAAACGAGGCTGGTAGTTACCCTCCAAAAAACAAGTGCAGACAATTGGTGGACGTCAAAAATTTGTTTCATTTTAAAAATTAAGAAAAGATGAAAAAAGAAGCGTTAAAAGACACTTTATCAGGAATGAAGCTGTCGAAAACAGAGTCGGAAGTTATTAAAGGCGGTGCATCAAATGCCGGCGCTGCCGGCAGCAATGCATCAAATTCTGCAAACATTAGTGCGGGTTTAGATGCCTGGATATGTTTTACCAAGGATTGCAGCCCAGCATGTAATACAGCAGACTGTACCATATGCATTTCAAAATGTACCACATGCAATTTTTGTCTTAGTAACAAGTTTTAATCTGTTGCAATAACCGTGCCTTAAAAGGCACGGTTATTTTTAACTTTTAAATATTGGTATAATGAATGCTTTAGAACAAAAGAATATAAATGTAAATGACATTTATATTATAAATCCTTCCTACAGGATAAGATACGATGTAAAAAGAGCCAGAGTCGGCAATAACAATTCCCTGTACTTTAATGCAAGGGACAGTCTAAACAACAGCATCGATAATTTTGGTTTTTCGTGGGGGCTTCATCCTAACCTTGCGTATATCTTTTCAGAATTTAATGGAGAAAAAAGGCTGTGCGATATTGCAAGAAACTTAGCGACAGAGCTGGACTGGGCTGAAAGCGAAGTTATGGATGCTCTGATTAACTACATTGACAATGAAGAGGTGGTTATAACCCCGCTCAGAAATGAGGGGTTTTGCAGCATTCCCAAGCGGTTTCTGATTAAAAAGCAGGGGAATGCCAAGGGTAGAGTTCTGTCAAAAGAGTGGATTGATAAAATTTTTGAGCACGGCACAGACCTGTCCTCTGTAAGACACTATATTCCAGAAGACATGACCATTATGATCAATAATCGCTGCTTTGTGGACTGCGAGTACTGCTATGCGGACAAGTCGGTAAAAGTGACCAGTCCGCTCCCCTTTTCGCGCATTAAGGAACTGATTCATGAAGCATCGGAACTGGGAATGCGGGATGTGGCCATAGGAGGAGGCGAATTTTTTCTTTACCCGCACTGGCCCGAATTAATAGACGAGCTGAGAGCGCACGAATATGCGCCCTATATTTCAACCAAATATCCGTTAAACGAAAAGATGGTTCAAATATTAAAAGAGAAGCAAGTTTCCTTTATTCAGCTGTCGCTTGATACGGTGAATAAAGACGAATTGAAAAAAATGCTGCATGTGGGAGATGATTATCTCGAAAAAATCAAGAAAAGCATCCGGCTGCTGAATGAGGCCAATATTGAAATAGTCATTAAGCCCGTTATTACGAAATACAACGACTCTGTGGCCTCTGTCGTAAATTTACTGGATTGGCTGAAAGAATACAAAATGGTAAAAAGCATTATGATTGCGCCCGGCGCACACAGCATTTACAAGCCATTCAACTTCTCCTCGACGGTAGAAAAAATAAACGCCATAAAAGATGTTATTGATCATGTAAAAGACCGATACCATTTTAAAATTACGGTTCAGGGCGAGAATGCGGAAATACCAAAGAAAGACTTAGAATCTGCTTTTGATCAGCGCTCCATGTGTTCCGGAAATCTAAACTCTTTTTATGTGCTGCCCGATGGGCAGGTGACACTATGCGAACAACTTTACTGGCATCCGTTCTTTAATCTTGGCAATCTGGCCACACAATCCATAATGGAAGTGTGGAATGGCGAAAAGGCGCTTGCCCTGTGGAATTTCAGCCAGGAAGAAGTTCGAGAGGAAAGTCCGTGCAAGCAGTGCCAGGACTTTGAAAAATGCAGGCGGGGAAAAGGGAACTGCTGGAGGCTGGCTGTGGCGGCCTATGGCGCTGAAAATTACGATTATCCGGCGCCAAACTGCCCGCTGTCTCTACCGGTTACCCGCCCCTACTATACCCCTGACAAATAAGCAGGTCAAGATATTGCATTTCTAATAGCCAGAAATGCAATATCTTTTGTTTTTTTTCGTTAATCTTGCATATAACTAAATAAATAAGAAGTATGAAATCTAAAATTTTTAGAAACAGCATAGCATTGCTGTTAGACTGTGTCGTTTTGGGCATTATCTGCGTGAGCTTAATTCTTTTTGCATTAAATAGTTATCGCCTGGTTGTAATGTTCATTCTCGTAGCGGCCTATTTGCTGCTGGCCGGCTGCAACCACTGGATTACGCCCGGCCGAAAATGGTTGAATTTGGGACCGCAAAAAATCGTTTTTTTCTGGCCCGCTTTAGCGGCTCTTATAGTGGACGGATTTCTGATTTTAACCATCACCATGTTGATAGACAGGGTATTGCGGCAATTTTTATTTACAAGCACCCCGCTGCTGTTTTTAATCATACTGCCGTTTTACTATCTGGTGTCCTATATCATCATGCACCAAACTCCAGGGCAGCTGCTGTTTAACATCAGGCTGTGCCTCAATAACCCGGAAAAATCATACTTATGGGCAGCCTTTAAGCGAATTGGGGCGGTTGCTATTATCGGCATTGGGGTGCCCATGTGTTTTATGTTCCTGATATTGCAATGGGATTCGCTCTATATGAATGTGATCCGTGCGGTATTGATTAATCTGATTTTTCTCCTTTTCTATCACACTGCCACCTCTGCGGTTTGGTGGAACAGCCTTTCGGGCATGCATAAGGAGCGGGAGGTTAGAACTCAAAAATCTAAAAAAGGCGCGGCGGCGGCTATAATCTTTACGGGGCTGTCTTATCTTGTTTTTTTGCTGTATAATAATTATCAAAATCCGCAGCAGGAATATTTGGCGGGCTTTAATGTCCCTTTTAAAAGGATAGAATACCCCGATAATGCCCGGATAAAACCCTATACAACCTTTTTAGAGCAGCGCCACCAGGATCCCAAAGAGTATCTGCTGGGGCTTTTCGATAAATATGATATTGTAGTATTATGCGAAAATCTGCATACCGAAGATACCCAGTGGGATTTTATCTATGATGTAGTGAGCGACAGGCGATTTGTGGAGCAGGCAGGGCATATTTTTACCGAATATGGGACGGCACGCGAACAAGGCAGGGTGGACAGCTTTATGCATACCCACTTTGACAGCGACACGGCGCTTGCCAAAGCCACTGCTACACTAATGAACTATCGTTCGGGTAATTTTTTCCTTTTTATGCAGAAACTCCATCAGTTTAATCAAACTTTGCCCGACAACTTGAAAGTGCGGGAGCATTTTACTGATATGGCAGGATGGAACTATTTATACAATGTCTATTATGATCCCATGTACAATCCGGGTGAAAATCACCCGTTAGCAATTTATCGAGACAGCTTAATGGCGCAAACCGTGATAGACTGGTACAGGGAAACAGGGAAAAAATGTCTGGTTGTAACCAACTATCGACACGCATTTGCCGTAAACAGGGAGGCGCAGCAAAAAAAGTATCGTCACTTCCAAGGTAACGAAGCCCAATATATTTATAATCTTTTTCCCGACAAAACCGCCAATGTAATGCTGCACAGAAATTGCGCTAATACTATTTATGATGCTCCGATCCAGCACGGGAAATGGGACAGAGCATTACAAAACACGGGATATAAGCCTGTGGGCTTTGATTTTAAGGACTCCCCTTTCGGTAACGACTATTTTGATATCTATCCGTTTAGCTACAAGGAATCCCTTTATCTTTTCCGACATTTTCACGGGCTATGTGTTTTATAAGCCTGAAAAGGAGTGGACAGGCAGCAGTGTGCCTTACGAACGATATGCGGCAGAAGAAGAATATAAATATGCAGCTGCTCATCAGTTAATAGATACGGTTAAAGCCAAAAAGATATTGAAAATCTATGAAAATGAAAAAGGAGAAAAATATCCTGCTACCGAACCGATTAATCTTTACCTTAGCGGTTATCATTTTATGGATTTACTGATTTGGGCTGTTTGGGGAGGTATAGCCTTATTAATCATAATCATACGAATGATTATTCCGGTGCGAAAACCATAAATTCTTACGTCCGAAAAAACCATACTATGCGGCGCCATGCCCAATAAAACCGCAAAAGGTTG
>JAISAD010000114.1 GCA_031266895.1 Bacteroidales bacterium | reverse complement strand
TAGAACTGCTCAAAGAAACCAACCGGACGGCAATAATTGAGGACGTGTACCGCAAATGTAAAGCGCAACAAGGGTTGCCGAGTGCGCGACTCGTGAACCATGTAAAAGACATTTACCGTCCGTTTACCGCAGAGCAAGTCGCTAAAAAAATAGCGGAAATCTTACGCCCGTCCGACATCAAGGCGGAAGTGGAAATCGTATATCAGTCTATTGAAGGGCTGCATGCCGCCTGCCCCGACCACACCGGCGATTGGTATTTCTCAGGCGACTATCCCACGCCCGGCGGCCATAAAGTGGTCAACAATGCGTTTATTAATTACTACGAAACGGGGGTTTAGTCGCCGTACAAAGGAGTACGAAACCTCCGCGGAGGTATTAGCGCTATTTCCTTCTACTTAGCCACCGCTTTCTTTGGTAATGCAGCATGGCGCAAAAGCGGTAACGGGAGCATAATATCCTGTCCCATTTTACCGGCAGCGGTTCGGGCTTCCCTTTTTTGTACCAGGAGCCGTCGCATAGGTGTAGCGCGTGAGAGCGCATGGTGGCGCCTGCGTATGCTGTGGCAAATACTTTCTGCGGATAAATAACGATACCTCCGCGCAATTCCTGTAAATCGTTAAAATGTGCATCATGCCGGAAGCCGTAGCCGGCGGCGCAACGGGCAAGCACAACGGGACTGATTTCCACGTCCACCTCGCCGTTGGGCTTCAACTTGAAGGGGGTGCGCAGATAGTAGTCCATGCATTCTTTTATCCATACGTTTCCTTTCTCCGCCCCAATCACTGCGGCCTGAATGGCATTGCAGGCAACGGCGAACTGTTCGTTTTCAGCCCATGACTTCGTGCCTGAATGATGCTCAATGCCGCTGAACGCCGCATGATTTAGAAATTTGTCGAATTTTCTAAATACCCGCACGTCCGAGTCGAGATAAACGCCGCCCTCCGTATATAACGCATATAGGCGGATATAATCGGCGGCGAATGCCCATTTGCGGGCGG
This sequence comes from Bacteroidales bacterium, assembly GCA_031266895.1. GTDB lineage: Bacteria > Bacteroidota > Bacteroidia > Bacteroidales > WCHB1-69 > JAISAD01. Next base: position 2,941 of record JAISAD010000114.1, on the reverse strand, counting down.
CGCAGGCGTCGGCCACGAACGGCACGCTATGAATGTCAAAGCGCCGCATGTCCCAGCAAATAACCTCATAATCGGGCATCACGCGCTGCCAGGAGTTCAAGCAGGCCTGCAGGTTTTTAGGCAGTGGGTCGCCGCTTAGCCAGCACCAGTGTATTTTCTTGGGAATAGACATATTTTAATTTAAGAGTTATTATTTTCTGAAAATTCGGATATAATGCCTGTCGAAATAAAGGATGCACTTGCTTAGAAAATTAATGAACTTAAACAGTTTTGGGGCATTGCAGGCTATTTTATCTACCAGTTGTACGGTGTCGGTTTCCCATATTTCGACTTCTTTATTGGCCAGGATGAAGGTTTGCCGGGCTAAATATTGTTTAGGGGCAGTAATCATCTGTTTTGTTTGTTCGTCTATGGTTCCCGAAGCTTTGACGCGCTTCAATACGTCTTTTGACATGAACTCTGCCAAAGGCGGCATACTTTCTTTTACGTTGGTAATTAGTGCATGCATGATCCGGCAATTGTCCAAGTATTTCAAACCATGCCTTAGCTGGCAATTCCATTCTCCCGGCAGTTCTTCCATTAAGTTATGATTACTTTTATTTGCCATGGCCATGGCGGGCTGGTCTACTGTGATGCCTTTTGCCATGCTTTGCATTAAATATTTATTCCAATCCTCGTAGAACCGATGCGCTTCGGGTGTGTCTTTTACGAAGAGTACGCCACTGTTGAAATGAATGGTGTCTTCGGATGCCGTCCAATGCAACAGCCGGTCTATTTTTTTCAAATACGTATACGTACTGATATTTTTTTGTATGGGGACATGACTGTCTGCTACCGCGCCGACATGGCAATTCAGCCGGTCAGCGTCCGACAGTGGTTGTACAATGACCGTGTCGGTATCAATAAATAGAAAGTCGCCCTGCACGTGCGCTCGCGCCGATGTTTTGATTATTCTCGAACGATGTGCGGCGGTGTAGTTTCCTATTAGCTTTATTACGATTTTTTTGGATACATATTTTAACACCTCGACGCGCTTGCCTTGTAAAGAGTCGTTCGTTAAATTATCCACCAGTAGAATGATTTCCGCATCGGCGTTGTGCATCCTTGCGGAGTAGCAGGAGAGCAGGCACTGCTCCAAGTAATCGTTTCGCGCATCATAGCTGACCAAAACGTAAACCAGTTTCGTTTTCATGGCTGATGTATTTTTTGATATGATTTACACTTGTGTCTACTGTAGTCCGAGCATGAAATCGGGAAGTATAAACCTCTCAGAAAGGAAAGTACGGGGTTTGTTTCACGCCGGTAAAACAAGCGGTTTCTGAACTTCACGCAGTAGAAAAATGTTTTAAGCCAGTGATGCTGCAAGTGTGCTTTCCCTAATTTCAGCGCATCACGTTTGGCATAGGCCTCATCAGGCAGTGACGACAATATATCCACGACAGACCTTAGCCGCGCCTCTACAAAAGGACGGCTTTCCATGTACAGGCTAAGCGTTCTGCGCACGTATGCAATTGCATTGGATATGGTTTTTTTGGCGTTTTCGGCAGTAATGTAAGAAAGCGCATTGGGATGCCGGCGAAAATAGACCGCTGTATGCTTACAAAACATTACTTTATTGTAGGCGGCTGCAACTATGTGTGCAAGCACATCGTGTCCCCGTTCTTTTGATTTTATGAACTTTTGAGGAATTCTCTCCAACAATATTTTGTGAATTAACATGGCATGACCTGCGGCATCCGGCACATATAATTCCCGTTCGAGTGTTAAATTTGGAATTTTTAAAGTGCTTAAATCGGGCTCTTCCCTTATTTCGGCTTCGTCGTGAAAGGGGATTGAAAAGCAAATAGCCATCCAGTTATCGCCGATACATTCCATTAGCTTTTCAATTTTATCAGGCTTCCAAATATCGTCCTGATCTGCAAAAGCGATGTATTCTCCCGAAGCCCTGTCGGTAGCGGAAAAGAAATTCAGAATATGTCCTTTTTGTACTTCATTTTGATACACATGAATTGTGGCGTATTTCCCGGCATATTCGTGTAGTATTTCCATTGTTGAGTCCGTAGATCCGTCATCTTGGATAATAATTTCGAGCAGCGGGTAAGTCTGCTTTACGATAGAGTCAAGTTGCTGTCGCAAGTACGGCGCACCATTATAAGTGCACATCACGATGGACACTGTTTTTATGGCGCTTGCAGGTTTTTGTTCAGGTTCCGAATTCATTGTGTTTTTCTTAGCATAAAAAATATATGATACGGGTTGTAAGGCGCAATATACCACTTCCTGACTGTAAAGAATTTCCCCATGCTCTTTAGTATGCGTCGTTTGGTATATTTGTGCACGCCTATTTCCCAATAATGCTGCCCATCAAATTTATGTTCCCTAAAAAACTTATGGACATATATATCCGTTTTTATGGTTTTAATAATCGGCAGTTTCACTTCTAGCTTATATTTAATCGCCGAATAGGGCAAACTGATAATGACGTCGGCAGCATGTTGCGCCAATTGCTGTAAAACACCTTCAAACCTGTCATACGGCAAGTGCTCCAGCACCTGGCAGCATAAAATAACATCAAACCTTTTATCGCCAAGTATGGCATTTATACTGGTCACATCGCCCTCAAAGTCGGGGTGTAAATTTCTATCGAAGTCGAACGTGGAAACCTGTATGCCTTGCTCTGCCAGCAATTTTCCCACAATATGATCTCCCACGCCTATAATCAAAACCGTTTTAGGCGCTAAGGCGAGCGTCTCCGCAATCTGGTGCCAATAGGAGGTCCATCGCGGAAGGTCTGTATAGGCTTGGAAGTTGTAGTGGCTCGTGTCCACTTGAGCAGCGCCGGTATTCGTTTTTTTATGCATACTGTTTATTTCACTTTAAATAACATATCTAAAAGATACGTGTCTTCTTTGTACGTTAATTTTATATTCGATTCCTCGCC
>JAISAD010000090.1 GCA_031266895.1 Bacteroidales bacterium | reverse complement strand
CAGCGATAACAAAACTTTTGCCTCCGCTCAATCCATTTGCTCCGAATAATCAATACGCAACAAAGAAAACAACTGTAATTGGAAAACTGAAACAATTCTTTGATAGATTTTTCGGAGTTGTAAATAATGCGAATATTTAAAAGAGAGAGATTATGTCAGAATTTCAAACACAACGCAGGTAAAAAGGTATTCTTCAATCGCTCTCTTTGTTCCACAAAAACATGTTTGCAAGGGTAGTAAGAGATTTATAAAAACTAAAGTCTTGCACTGAAAGTACATAGATTTAGCTGGCAAACTTGTAAAGTAAACTCAATTACTTTCGCCTTTAGGCAAAAGGTTGATTGTCGACTGAAGGCTTACGCATCCCCAATTGTAAAATCTTCTTCGGATTGTGCATTATTGTCTTGCCCATTTTTTCGGTAGCAGGAATACATAAAAAGTTAATGCCTTCTTAACTGCTTCGTAATTTCAGGCAGCCATTTTTGCACCATCAAAATAACGAAAGAATAATGCACGAAATTTTACCAAGAATCATCACACTGTTTTTACTGATTGGCTTTGGCACTACATCGCTTCCGGCAAAGGAGATAACGGGATATGTGCACGATGCAGCCACTTCGGAAGCGCTTGCCGGCACGATGATAGTGATAAAAGGAAGCGATAGAAGTGCAGTAAGCGATAACAGCGGATTTTTTAAAATTACGGAAGTGGTAGCCGGTAAATATACGCTAGTGATCAGCCGCGTTTTCTACAAAACAATGGAAATAGAGCATGAGTTGAAGGAAAACAGCGCAATGCTCAATATTGCTATGGAAGCAGATAGCAAAATGATGAATGAGGTGGTGGTGCAAAGCAACAAAATAAGCTATACGGAAACCGCCGTGGTTTTAACACTCAAAGAAATGCCACAGGTAGCCAGCGGAGTTTCGGCTGTGCAAATCGCTAAAAGTCCGGACAGAAACGCAGCTGAAGTGGCCAGTCGCATTCCGGGAGTTTCTGTTATTGACGACCGTTTTATTATTGTAAGAGGCTTGGCGCAACGCTACAATAATGCGTGGATTAACGGACTGCCGGTGCCAAGCACGGAGGTAAACAGTCGTGCCTTCCCTTTCGATTTGCTGCCCGGTAGTCAGATTGACAATATGCTGATTTATAAATCCCCTTCTCCCGAAATACCGGGCGACTTTTCGGGCGGGTTTGTAAAAATCACCTCCAAAACCATTCCTGACAAGAATTTAATAGAGGTCGGCTATACCACGGGTTTCAATATGCATACACAATTTCAGGACTTCAAAAAGAATCCGGGCAGTGCTACCGATTTTCTGGCTTTCGATATGAACAAGCGCCCATTGCCGGCTTCTTTTCCACAGCATTTGGATTTGGAGCACAATCCTGAAGAGTTGACACAGCTTACCAAACACGGATTTAACAGCGATTGGCGCGTAAAAACGGTTACTCCTGTACCTGATCAGCGTCTCTCATTCGCGATAGCCCGCCGTTTTAAAACAAAAAAGGATAAAATCATTGGGAATATTACCGCCATTAATTACAGTAACACCTATAAAACGGTAACAAATCTGAAGAATGTCCGCTACGGTATCTATTCGGCTGATGCCGACAGATCTGTAACACTGGATAATTATATTGATAACCAGTATGCTAATGATGCACGTTTGGGTGCTATTCACAACTGGTCTTTTGTGTTCAATCCCTCTCACTGTATCGAATTTAAGAACCTCATCAATATTTTGGGACGCAATCGGCTTACTGAGCGTACCGGCACTAAGGATATGAGCAGCATCTATTATCGCGAACAGACAGAGATGCTCTACTCTTCGCGCCTCACTTACAGCGGACAATTGTCGGGGACGCACCGCCTGACATCCCATCAAACCTTGGCATGGGATGCCGGCTATTCGTTTGCCTCAAAGGCAGAGCCTGATCGCAGAATTGTTACCAACTATGCAGGCATAGGCAGCGAAGCGGATATAGCAGAAGCGGTTACCGGTAATGATAATATTTCACGCTATTTTCAATCCCTGTACGATCATAATGCTGCAGCTGCCATAAATTACAGCTACTCGTTTAGCGAAAAACGGATAAACCCTACTCTGAAAGCGGGCACATACAGCGAATTTCAACACCGAAACTACACGCCCCGAGAGTTTATCTATCGGTATGACAACTTGAGCTATGAAGTGCGTCAAAATTACCTGAAACTTCCCTTTCAGGAGATGCTTGATGAGCAATATCTGAGCGCTGATGCAGTTTATATTGATGAAATCACCCACAAAAGCTATGGCTACTCGGCAATGGTGGTGTTGACTGCCGGCTATCTACTTGCCGATATTCCCGTTGGAAAGTTGAATATATATGCCGGTGTTCGAGTAGAAAACTATTGGATGCGTCTTACCCGCGACCGCGCCGATGCCCCTTCCATTATATTGATGATTAATAAGGAAGTAAATAATCTGGATTGGCTCCCTTCCATCAATATGACCTATAAATTTACAAAAAAGCATCAGCTGAGAGCTGCTTACGGACGCTCGCTCAACCGTCCTGAATTGCGAGAATTGTCTCCTGCCATTTATTTCGATTTTGACCTTTTTAACGAAATCGGCGGTAATGAAAACCTGAAAACTGCTTACATTAACAATGCAGATTTGAGATATGAATTTTATCCTGCTGCAGGCGAAATCATTAGTCTGGGGCTCTTTTACAAGCATTTCAAAGATCCTATTGAGTGGACTTTTATTGACATGGGAGGCTCGTTGCGCTATCAATATGAAAATGCCCTCAAGGCAGAAAGTTTCGGCATTGAGACCGAAATTCGCAAGAAACTGGACTTTATGCGCCTGCCGAATTTCACAATTGTGCTGAATGCAGCATTAATCAAAAGTCAGGTAAGTTTCAGGCCGGGCGAGATAGTATCTACTCCCAATCGCCCCATGCAGGGACAATCGCCCTATGTTATAAATATCGGATTATATTATCAATCCATAAAATGGGGATTAAATGTGGCCTTGCTTTACAATTGCATCGGAAAACGCATTGTGGGCATCGGTAAAACACTCGGCAGCAGTCAGGATGTAAATACCATGATTCCGGATGCCTACGAAATGCCGCGTAACGAATTGGATTTTACCATCAGCAAAACATTGGGTAAAGGTGTAGAAATCAGGCTGTCGGTTAAAGATATTCTTTCCGAAAATATTGTTTTCAAACAATTTCCGAAATTTGAAAAGGATAATCAAATATTCGAACGTGAACAGATTACCAAACAATATAATCCGGGACAAACTATTTCAATCGGGTTATCGTGGAAAATTGACAAATAGAGAAAATAAACTTAATTTTATACATTATTAACGAAACTTAATTTTAGACCAATGAAAAAAATGACATTAATCGGAATGATGCTGTTAATTGGAATTGCAGTATGCAGTTCAAAATGTGGAAAAGATCCTGATCCGCTGCCGCCCACCGGTAAGGAGTACGATTTGGGAGATGGCTCCAATGAGTACGAAATCAGTGAAAACACTACTTTGACTTACCCCAACAAGTACAATCTGAAAGGATTTGTGTACGTGAAAGAAGGAGTAACTCTCACCATCGAACCGGGCGTAATTATCAAAGGAGACAAAGCCACAAAAGCCACCTTGATTATCGAACGCGGCGCTAAATTGATGGCTCGCGGCACCAAAGATCGCCCAATAGTATTTACCTCGGCTCAGGATGTCGGAAGACGAAAACCGGGCGACTGGGGCGGTATTATCATATTGGGCAAAGCAAGAAACAATCAGGGCGAACAGACTATTGAAGGAGGCGTGCGCTCTAAACATGGCGGCACTAACGATGGCGACGAGTCGGGCGTGCTGAGCTATCTGCGTTGCGAATTTGCCGGTATTGAGTACTCTACCGATAACGAAATTAACGGAATTACTTTCGGCTCTGTAGGGTCGGGAACAATAGTTGACCACGTACAGGTTTCCTGTTCGGGAGATGACTCTTTTGAATGGTTCGGCGGCTGTGTAAATGCCAGATACCTGGTGGCTTTTTGCGGTTGGGACGATGATTTTGATACTGACAACGGATTTAGCGGTAAAATACAGTTTGCCATGAGTATCCGCGATCCGAAAATCGGCGACAAATCGGCTTCCAATGGCTTCGAGTCCGACAATGATCCCAATGGCTCTTCGGCAATGCCCGCTACAGGTGCAGTTTTTGCCAATATCAGCTTTTTTGGACCTGTTTACAATCCCTCTGCCTACGCTAATGAAGCCGGGGTGAGAGGCAGCAGTGTAGATGCCCGTTTTCAGGCAGCTGCACATTTGCGCCGCAATACTCAGCAGAGCGTTTTCAACTCACTGTTTGCCGGATTTCCTGTCGGTCTCATCATCGAAAACAATGGCAAAGGAGATGCGCAGGGCAATGCTGACAGAGGCGAACTGAATGTGACAAATTGCATAATGGCTGGTTGTGTAAAAAACTTTCAAGACAAACAAGTTTGGACAAGCCAGTCGCAATATGACAATGTGGAAAATTCCGATGCTTTTGTAAAAACTTACTTTGAACGTTCCAATGGCGGCAACAGAACATACGCAACTCTTGCCGACCTTAAATTATCGGGAAACAGCAATCCGCTAAGCAACCTCGCCAATCCGAACATATTCCTCAATTCGGACAGCCCTTTAAAAACCGGTGCGGCATGGATACACCCCAAAGTGACAGGCGGATTTGAAAAAGTGAACTATATTGGGGCGTTTTCCCCCTCCGAAACCGCCTCCAACAATTGGATGAGCGGCTGGACTAATTTTGATCCGCAAAATACAACCTATTAAACAGCTTACATAATTTCAAAAAGCAGGAAGATACGGAAATGGGTATCTTCCTGCTGTTTTTATAATACTCTTGCTGTTTTCAATTGTGCAACACAAACTGCCTTGTCTTGCGTAAATCGCTTAATTATATAAAGAGATTATACTTTAATCTTATCAAAGTTTTTTCCAAAAACACTGCTGGTTTTTGAGATGCTGATAAATGCGTTGGAGTCTATTTCTCTAATAATGCGAATGATACGGGCCTTATCGTTGCGATGCGACAAAATCAATAATACATCCTTATCCTTTTTGGTATAGGAGCCGTAACCTTTTAAAAAGGAGGCACCACGCCCCAAATCTTTATTAATCCTGTCGGCAATTTCCTGATTTTTACTGGAAAAGACAAAAAATTGAAAGGTCTGCTTATAGCCATCAATCACAAGGTCTGAAATAAAGATATAGAAAAACATGACCACCATACTGTAAACCAGATTGTTTATGGAATCAATTACAAACCACGATGAGCCAATGATCAGGATGTTGGAATAGAGGGTAACACGGCCGTAAGAAATATTACGGTATTTGCCTATCATCATCGCTACAATATCTGTTCCGCCGGTATTCCCTCCATAATTGATAGCCAACCCCACTCCGAATGCGGATAATGCTGCCCCAATAAAGGTGCTCATGGCCATATCATCTACTAAGGGTTCTATGAAAATTTGCTGTCCAAAAGAGAGAAAAAGAGATAAAATAGCCGTAGATATTAGGGTGCTGATGCAAAATCGTGGTCCTAAAATCTTCCATGCAAAAACCAACAACACCAGGTTAATGGCAAAAGTGGTAACCCCTATTGGGAGTTTGGTAGCGAAGAACAGAATGGCGGCAATACCACTCACGCCACCGCCGGTTAATTTCATTGGAATGAGAAAAGCTGTCCATCCGAGTGCGAAAATAGCCAAACCGATGACTATAAAAAGATAGTTTTTTATAGTCATAAATACATGTTTTTTGTCCATATCTGATTTTTTTAATTTATCTAATGTTGTAATAGTATGATAATTAAACAATTAATATCCTCTCAGAAAACCATGTACAAAAATAAGAAATTTTTGTATTCGACTGTCGCGGATAAAAAAAAAGTTGTATTTTTGCACCTTCAAAATGAAAATCCTCCTTAGCTCAGTTGGTTAGAGCATCTGACTGTTAATCAGAGGGTCCAAGGTTCAAGTCCTTGAGGGGGAGCGATAAGGAAATAAATTTTTCATAACAGAATGGGTTGTATAAGTAATTATGCAGCCCTTTCTTCTATAAGGCTGCATAAAATGGGGTTTTATTCTACAATCTTCATTTCTTTAATCAAATTCTGCGCACCGGCAAATTTGTCAATAATGAAAAGCATATACCTTACATCCAAATTGATACAGCGCTGCATATTCTCTTCAAAATCAATATCGCCCGACATTGCTTCCGAATTGCCATCAAAAGCCAAACCTATCAGGTTGCCTTGTGCATCAAGCACCGGAGAACCTGAGTTACCACCTGTAATGTCATTATTTGTGATAAAACATACCGGTAAATCGCCATTTGCATCGGCGTAGTTTCCATAATCTTTTTTCTGGTACAGCTCTTTCAGTTTAGCAGGCACATAAAATTCGCTGCTATTGGGATCTTCTTTCTGCATTACACCAGCTAAAGTAGTGTAATAGTGATAAGTAACCCCATCTTTTGGTTCATACTCGTGCACATTTCCGTAAGTAAGACGAATGGTAGAGTTGGCATCGGGAGCGAAATTTTTATCTTTATTCATTTGCAGCAGTCCGCTTACAAAATAGCGCTCTCCGGAAGCAATAATCTCATTGTAGGCTCTGGAAGCAAGATACAACTCTCGGTATTGTTTAAATGCGCTTAGGCCAGCTACAAAAGCAGGGTCTTTATCCAAAAGTTTGTTCCAATTTTTGGTATTGTTCAAAACCTCTTGTAATTTTTCTTTTGAGGTGAAAACAGATTTTGACATCAAAAAATCGGCATATTTAGCGGCATCACCTTTAAATTTCTTTTCCAGAACAGAGATAAAAAAATCGGGACAAGCATCCTTATTCATATTTTTATAGGTGTAATCCAGCATGTTAGCCAGTAATTTACGCTCTACTTCGGGATCAAAATCCTTGTAAAACTCATCCCACTCCTTATATAATTGCGCTCTCATATCGGTGATAGAATCCCTATCCTCAAGTTGAAAAAAATCAGAGATGTTATTTGCCTGTTCAAAAGCAAAATAGAGCATTTCGGGGCCGGAAAGAATACCTTCAGAGAGGTATAAAATAGAAGCTCTATTTTTGGCTCTTTTTTCATAGCCCTCTTTGATGTTGTTGAGTGCTTCTTTATATTTGGGATTGCTCTGTTGATTAGCCCATTGCTGGTAATTGCGTTCAATTTCCTGTTTTACAGCCATTGTATTGAGATTTTTCAACGCTTTATTTTGCTGCAGCGAATATTTCCAATAGTTGGAGCAGGAAGCATATTTGGAAGCATACTGTATTCTAATTTTTTGATCGGTAGCCATTTCTTTACGCAATACGTTGATTTTCACTGTCCTGATATCATAGCGCAATTGATTGGTAATATTCATGGTTTCGTCTAAACCGTAAGAAGTGAGAAAACGTTGAGTAGTGCCGGGGAAGCCCATGATCATGGCAAAATCGCCATCTTGCATTCCTTTGGCGCTGACAGGGAAGAAGTGTTTCGGTTTCAACGGGATATTCTCTTTGGAATAGGGAGCAGGATTGCCGTTTTTATCGGTATAGATGCGAAACATGGAAAAATCGGCAGTATGGCGCGGCCACTCCCAATTGTCGGTATCACCGCCAAATTTGCCCATTGACGAAGGCGGAGCACCTACTAAACGCACATCTTTGTAAATAATATAGACCAGCATAAAAAACTGGTTTTTGGCGAACATGTCGGCCACTTGCGCATTATAGATCGTTTCTCGAGTTGCCTCCTGGGTGATGATTTTTGACAGAGAATCAATAATTTTATTACGCTCTTTTTCACTCATATTGTCGTTGAGCGCCGACAAAATACGCGAGGTAACATCTTCCATGCGCACCAAAATAGTTGCGGTAATGCCTTCATTGGGCAACTCTTCCTCTTTCGACATAGCCCAAAAGCCATCACGCAGGTAGTCGTTTTCTACCGTAGAGTGTGATTGAATCATGCTAAATCCGCAGTGGTGGTTTGTTGTAAACAGCCCCTCATTCGACACTAATTCACCAGTGCAGAAATGTCGAAACGGATTCCCGTCATGTCCCAGACCGACTACAGCATCTTTCAGGCATCCCTGATTTACATTATAAATGTCTTCGGGCGTTAATTTAAAGCCCTGTTTTTTCATCTGTTCATAATTTTTGCCCAGTAACGAAAGCAACCACATTCCCTCATCGGCATGAACGGTAGCGATGTTGAGTATAAAAATTCCACAAAAGAATAATCCTAACCTTCTCATTATAAATATGTTTTATAAATTAATAATTGAGAGCAAATATACACGAAATAATTGGATTACACGCACCTAATTCTTAGGTTAATTCTTTTTTTGTCATTCAGCCCACATAATTGTTAGATATAAAACGTTGCATTTGGCAATCATTCGCCTATTTTTCCACGAAAAGCCCATGCCCTGTTTTCCCTGAAAAAATTAAATGGGCAAAATCTAATAATCCAAATTTTTATTGTTGTCATAATCAAATATCCTCATACTTAAGGAACGGCAATTTCGCAGTATTTATTCTAACGGATAAAGTATAAATTTCAGATTGTTGTAATGGATTTTTTGT
>JAISAD010000157.1 GCA_031266895.1 Bacteroidales bacterium | reverse complement strand
TTGTTTTTGGGAAGCCTATAACAGGAATGCCATATAATTCATACATCCGTTTGGCTGCGCCGTTAGTATCATCGCCGCCAATGGTTACCAGCACATCAATTTTATAGCGTTCAATATTTTTCAGGATTTGCTGCGAGCGATCTTCCGGATTTTTCGCACTTGGAAACGGATTGGTGCGGCTTGACAGCAGAGCGGTGCCGCCATACAGGCCATCGTAGGGAATATTGGTCAAATCAACCACATCACCATCCCTTAACAATCCCTTCCAGCCTCGCAAAATGCCATAGACTTTAAAGCCCAGCATGGAGGCGCGGTTTCTTACCGATTCTATGCTGGAATTAATAGCCGGCGTATCGCCTCCACCGGAAAGGATAGCCATTGTTTTACCTGTAAAAAATTTCTCGCTTCTCATAAATTTTACTATTTTTGCTTGCAAAGATACGTTTTTTTTATTTTATGAAAAATGAGCACCTTTTCTTCAGGAAAACAACCTCTTCAACCAATGCTGAGTTACAACGTATGGTTTCAGATAATTTGTTGATTATCAATAATCCAAAAGATTTCTTCGCGCTGTATGCCGATTTCCAGACGGCTGGACGGGGAATGAAGGATAGCCGCTGGGAGAGTGCGGCAGGTGAAAATTTACTTCTCAGCTTTTATTTTAAACCCCCTGTTTTGCCTTGCGAACTGGTCTATTTTAACTTTTTTTTCACGACTTCCATTTACCGGTTGGTAGCCGGGCATCTTCCTGAAAAGGCGGTAAGAATCAAATTTCCCAACGATATTTATGTAGAAAATCGCAAAATTGCCGGCATTTTAATTGAGCCTGCCTTTTCGAGTAACAGGGTAAATTCGGTTATTGCCGGCATAGGTCTTAATGTTAATCAGGCACAATTTTCAACCCAACTGCCCAATCCTACTTCACTCTATTGCGAAAGCGGTTGCCGTTTCAATATCAAGACACTGATTGATGAATTGATACATATTATTGAACAGTTTTATCCTCAATTACTTAATAAAGAATTTGAAACTGTTTACCGGCATTATCATCAAGCTTTGTATCAATTGAACAGCTACCATCGTTATCGAATCGGCGTGCAAACCATTGAAGCCAAAATTGTGGGCGTATCGCCGCTGGGAGAGTTACACCTTATTGAAAAAAGGAACGAACGGGAACATTTTTGTGGCGTGAAAGAGGTACGTTTTTGTTGATGCCTTTCAGATTAGGTTAATATTTTCAAAGAATGTTCATTCAACCCTGTTTACTTAATGCATTTTTGCGAAAATCAGAAAAAAAGTAGCAAAAAGAAGTCCTTCAAGGGAGTTGATTTTCCTTTCTATCCTGTATAATAATACTGATAATTGAGAATTTGATTAAAAGAATAACAATTTATCAAAAAAAATAGCATTGAGAATCAGTTATTTGTGGTTTTTATTGATTATTTCTATATTTTTAATTGGATAATGGTGGATTGAATTATTTTTATTTGTATTTTTGAGGGCTTAATTTTTTATTTTTAATATCACCCATTATGGACACCCTTTTTATAGTTCCGGAACAGTTTTCTCTGAAAAACAAAGAACACATCAATTTACTGCAACAGGCGCTTACGGCGATCGATGCGAAAAAATATCCAATTGACAAGGTAGAATTTGATCGCAGTGAGTATGGCCCCATAACACAAAAAGCGGTTGTGCTATTTCAGCAGGATTTTTCCTTAAAGCAGAATGCCACCAATATTCTTTCCGATACGGTGGAAGCGCTTAACAGGCAGCTTGAGAAACTGTACCGAATCTGCGGTTCTCTTTCGGATGCTTACGGAAATTCCATTTCGGATATTGAGGTAATAATCACCGAAACTCGAACCAAAACAGAATTGGGAAAAGCCAAATCCTTTGCCGATGGCTCTTACCGCATTTATCTCACTATTGGAGCGAATTATTTTAATGACGAGGGACTGCTGCTCTATCCCTTAGCTATTACCATTAGCTGCGGACAACTGTTTTCGCAGGATAATATTCTGATTAAAGACTTGGAATCTGTTTTTAATGTCTCTTCCGATGCTTTTGTCAGCAAAGGGCAGGCTCTTTACTACTCTTTGATAGAAGCGTTGAATTTCATTTACATCTCCCCGGCAGATCTTCCCGAAAAAACAGCGGAAGAGCTTCTTAATATTAGCATATATGCCGATACTGATATTGAAACAATAATGAGGCTCATGTTTGCCTATATGAAAGACATAGACCTACTAGGAAGGGCATCTGATATTGTTTTTGGATACCTGTATCAAAACTATCCCGTCAATGTGCCGCGACAACTTTTTGACGACTCTTTTCTCAATTATACCCCCGCAGAATGGGCGTCCTATAAGGATGATATCAAAAACTTGATATTAAACGGCTTTATCATGATGTCTGAACAACAGTTTTTGGATCTGATGACTACCGCTGTTAATCAAAAGTACATTCCGTATCAGACTGAAGAAGAAATAAGGCTAAACACTGAAAAAGTATATTACTATTACGTAACAAACGTAATACTCTCCGCCCATTTTCTTGAAGGCGATGATAAAGCGCCGCTTGCCTTGCAGGATATTTTTAAGTTGGCAGAAGTCCCGGGAAGACAGTTACAACTCGATATTTCCTACCTGTTTACTGCTTACGTTACTGATTTTAATCAATTTCTTTCCATACTGGAAAATGGTGATATAGTTCCCAAACAATATAAAGAATCATTGATTATCTATTTCCAGTTGAGCCGGATTACGCGAAACTATCTCTCTCTTATCGAAAAAATAAGTAAGGAATATCTTCCAAAGATTAAGGATGAATCGGTTCGGTTTCTTGCCTCTTTAAATCTGGAAACCTGGAAAGAGTTAATAGGCAATTCCTATCCGTCGGGATTCAATAACGACACTTACGCAAAATTTGTAATGAACAATATCTCCGAAATCTTTTCCGATATTAGCATTATAGAGGAGATTGAAAGCAGCGGTTTGAAGTTTTCCAAACTTGGCGAGATCAAAGAGTATCTATTAGAGAATCAGGGATTTAACATGTTGACGGACAGACTTGACCAGACCGGGAAAGACGCTGAATTTGTGAGACAGTTTACACAGATACAGAATGTATTTCGCATTACGCCTTCTCCAGAAGCAGCGACTGTTTTGCTGGAAAACGATATTAAAAGCGCCGGACAGATTTACTTTATGGGTAAAGAACTTCTGGAAGAAAAATTAATAAGCCGATTGAGTCAGAAAGATATCGACAGTACTTTTAACGTGGCTTCCTCCCGTTTTTCCAATGCATACAATGCTTTTGCCAATATTAACCACACTTGCAGCGCCGGAACGGCATACGTGGTTGGGAGGACAGATAAAGAGTATATGGACGGGCTTGCAGCCGACCTGGAAGCCGAATTTCCGGATATAAAGAAACTTTTCGGCAATCTGGACTACTGCGAATGCGAGCACGATGAATCTGTTTACAGCGCCGCCGCCTACCTGGCCGACTTGTTGGCGTTTTTAGATGAGCGTGAAACGAAACAGCATATTCCCGTGAAAAATTTCATGGATTATTATAACAACGACACCGGCAAATTGCGCAGAAAAGATATCAGCAAGATTTACCTGAATATGCCCAATACTAATACCGTGCTTCCTTACATTGACCTGGTTTGCGAGGCTTTGGAAGAGGCGGTTTTAAGAACTGAATTTCCCGATTACGAACGGAGCGTAGAGGAGTGCCAGTCCACCCTGAGCAGCCGGGAATTGCTGGCCGCACCAGAACATATTCTCAAGAAATATTTAAGCGGAGAAACAGCCTATGATATTCTGAAAGAGCAAATCTACCCCATGTTTGCTCCGCTGAATGTGTATCAGACAGAGATTCGGGCTTATCTCAAAAAAATGGGAATTGATCGCTACGATCTGATGGAAGCTTTTAAGCAGCAGAATGTAAATTCAATCTATTATTCCGACAGGGATATTGCCACCGAATATTTCGGATTAACGGCAATGGAAGCCAAAATAGTAACCGGAACTTATAAAAGCGTAACAGACAGAAATGAAACATGGCATGAACGGATTTCCGGCAGCCTTTACAGTATGGAGATTGTCAATTTCATGGCGGACAGTAATTTATCCGCCCTCGAAATATTGGATTTGACGGAAGCCAACTGGATAGGCCTGTTAAATGAGACTTCTCTCACCGATTGTTCTATGGAAGACAAAACGTTTGAAGGAACTCCGGAAGCGTTTGACCGCGCCCACCGTTTTATTCGCCTCTATCGCAAATCGGGATGGAAAATCTGGGAGCTGAACCTGCTGCTGCAAAGCCCCACTGTTACCCATTTTAGTGTGGATATTGATAACCTGGACGATGTGGCTTTGCACTATCTCCGGCTATTCAAACAGCAACAACTGTCGCTCAATTTGTCGGTAGAAGAGTTGCTGGCCTGTTACGACACCATCAATACAGGCAATATTTATGAACAGGGAAAGCTCAAACCCTGTTTATACGACAGGCTTTTCCTGAATCCCGTAATGTCCAACCCTCCGAACGAAGCTTTGTCAGCAATTAAAGGAGGAGGAACACCTGTGCTCTCTCCGGAAGATGAAAATCTAATCAAAGCCTGCCTTTCGCTTTCCGATAAAGACTATACCTCGCTGAGAGTTCGGTTTTTCGGCACTGTAGAGCAGATTAATGGAAGTATCAGCTATCTGACCTGGCTTTATCAAACCGTAACTCTGGCTAAGAAGGGTAAATTTTCTTTTAGTGAATGGTACCGTTTTCTAGCTTTGACGGAACGGAATGACAGAATTCCCTATACGCTCACCTCGTTCAATAAGTTGTTTGAGGATATTCAACAGGCTAAAGCGGCGAATTTTACGCTGGCCGACTTTGAATACCTTACGCACTATCTGTACGAAGAGCCTTTGCAGGGCGGTTATTCGCCTTCGCCCGAAGCTTCAAAGCTGGCTTTGACTCAAACAGACATTGCTTTGCTGTACAAAGAAATTGAAGAGACGCGCAACACTTTTGCCTCATTCTTTATCGACGTCCCCACAGAGGACGATATAACGGAAAAAGGATCGGGAAGCAGCTATACCTGTTTTGCTACCGATGACTATAAAAGCAAGTTTACCACTCAGGTGCAGCAGGTGGGTCTCTATGGAGATGATGCCTCTATAGAGGAGGTGATTCAGATTATAGAGTGTACAAAAAAATGGTATGTAAACGAAGATGACCCCGACAGTGAACAGATAACCGACGAAATATGGATCAACAACAGAATAGCCTCCCTGTTTCCGTCGGTAGCCGGCTACAGTTTTGATTACACCCTCTATCCTTACGTTACCCTGTCGAGAAAAGATGATTTAATAGAGCGATATGACGAAGTTAGCAAGTACTATAACGAAGTTTCCCGCAGAATTAAAATCAGAGATATCATTGCCGAGTTTTATGATATTTCCGTTCCCATTACCGATTCTTTTCTGGGAAGCGTCGAATTTAACGAAAAACTGTTGATAAACATACTGTTGCCCAACAATCCTGTTGTAACGGAACCCGTTGCGGTGGAAGAAGAACCGAGCGATTTGTGGCAAGTGATTATTTTAATGCACAAGATTGTCAAGACCATCAAAGGCGATAAAATAACGGATGACAATATGGCGCTACTTATGCAAATTCAAGGACAACTTCCGTTCCGTTGGGGCGCCTTCTCTATCTATAATCCGGAAACTGTGGCGCAATCCGTTAATTTTTATCAGCTGATAGAATTGAGCCGGATGCTTGACCTGCAGATTAAGTTCGGCGCGACGGATGATAACGAAACGCTCTTCTCCATTATCGAAAAAGAGACTCCGTTAGATGCGCTGTTGTCTGCCCTCTGTCTTCTTACAGGCTGGAATGCGAACGATATTGCCTTTTTGCGACAGCATTTTAATTGGGATATAGAGATGTTTTATCGGTCTGCGGTATATAGTCAGATACTGAAGTGCATGCAGTTGCAGAATGCTACAGCGGTCTCTTTCGACAAATTAGCAGGCTGGGGCATATTTGATAACGATGTTACGAATGCCGTAGAGGTAAAAGAGGCCGCCAAGATGCACTATGATACAGGTACCTGGTTAGACGAATTGCCTACAGTGCAGGCTCCCATACGCGAAGCCAAAAGCGATGCACTGGGTTCTTTCCTGATTACACGCTCGTGGCGCACCCCGTCCGTAACCCCAACAGTATGGATGGACAAGCTTGATCTGTACGGCTATTTCCTGCTGGATACGGAAATGACCTCCAAGACGAAAACCTCCCGCATAGTACAGGCAACCGCTTCCGTGCAGCTGTTTGTGCAGCGTTGTGCGCTGGGATTGGAAGCAGGCATAGAGATAGACGAAAACTCCAATTGGAAGCAGTGGGAGTGGTTGAAGAAATACCGCCTGTGGGAAGCTAACCGAAAAATATTCCTCTATCCCGAAAACTGGATTGAACCGGAATTGAGAGATGACAAGACGCCATTTTTTAAGGAGATGGAGGATGAACTCAGCCAGGGAGAGGTTACGGAAGAACTGGTAGAAACGGCTTTTGAAAACTATCTGCACAAATTAAACGACGTCTCCCATCTCTTTATTTGCAGTATTTACCATGAGGTAGTCGAAAACAATGACGGAATGCAGATCCCTGCCACCGACGATAAAGATCTGGACACCAAAACCAGCGCGGTAAACAAGCTGCATGTAGTAGCCCGAACCCATGCTACCCCCTACGAATTTTACTATCGCAGCTTCGACATCTATAATTTTACATGGACGCATTGGGAAAAGATAAATATTGATATTAAGGGAGATGTAGTAATTCCCATGGTCTATAACCGCAGATTGCACCTGTTTTGGCTCTCAACGGTTGAAAAATCGTACTCTGTTAAGGGGGCGAACGATAATGACAAACCTACGGTAACTGAATATACAGAAATACAATTAGGCTGGAGTGTGCTACGAAATAAAAAATGGACAAAAGCTGTCTATTCGACGAAAAAACATTTAACACTAAACCATTTCTCTATATTAAACCTCTCTTTGGTAGCCCGGCATAATGCTTCTGTCAATGAAATTATATTTGATGTGTATGGATTCTCAAATTCAACTCCAAGTAAAAATTCGACTCCAAATGCAAATTCAAATCAATCATGGAATCCTATTTCCGGCAGATTTTATTTTAACGGAGAAGTTTATTGTTCCGAATCGGCTTTTGAATTTCTAACTGCATTAAATACAATGAGGCAGGATGAAAAACCCGATGATAATATACCTATTCCAGATTCATTCTCAGAAGAGAGTCCCAACTTAATTTATTCCAATATGTGGGCATCCCGTTTATATGCTAATTACCCGAAAGATTCCGATACTTTGGATATCTATCTTCCGGTTAATTATTCTCCAGATTATATGAAAATACTATCTACCAATAGAAAGGATCCGAATATAGTATTGATGATGCACCGTTTCCAAAATTTATGGCTTAATCAGCATACTTCGCATGAATATTTTCCTCTTTTTTATCAGGATTCGGAAAGGGCGTTTTTTATACTGCCCATAGAAAAGGCAACAATATACTTCTCGGATTATGGACCTGTAACCTACCAGTGCTTCCCGTTCTATCATCCTTACAGCAAACTGTTTATTAAAGAGTTGAACCGTTGCGGCGTGAGCGGATTATTGAACAGAAATTTGCAGCGCTTTCCGCGAGATTTCCATCCTATCAATGAGTTTGATTTTAATACGGAATATCATCCCTCCGGGATGATCAGAATTGGCGAAGAATATAAGAAAGATATTATTGATTTTGCCACGTCCGGCGCCTATTCGATATATAACTGGGAACTGTTTTTCCATACGCCTCTCTATCTGGCCTGCAAGCTCAATCAGAATCAAAAGTATGAGGAGGCCATGAAGTGGTTTCACTATATCTTTAATCCGATGGACAAAAGCGCCGAGTCTTCGCCACAGAAATTCTGGAACTTTAAAGCCTTTTTTGAATTGTCAACACAGGAAGCCAGAGCGCAGGAAATCAGAAATATATTAGAGAATATAGAAACGCATGCAGCAGAGGTAAACGCATGGCTGAACGATCCCTATAAGCCCCATTTAATAGCACGTACAAGACCTGTGGCCTATCAGCGTACGGTGGTCATGAAGTATATCGACAATATTATTGATTGGGCAGACCAGCTTTTCAGACAGGACAGTCAAGAGTCTAACAACGAGGCTACCCTGCTCTATGTGCTGGCGTATGAAATTCTGGGACGGCGTCCGGTAATCATACCTAAAAAGAACTATGTAATTTCCTCCAAAAACTACAAGCAAATCAAGGAGGCAGGAAACAGTTTTGACTATATTACTCCATATGACACCTCATTCAAGTATGGTTTTGACGATTCGAAAACCATTAACAATATTACCGATCCCCGAATTTCCACTACCTCCGATTATGAGCAAAAGTCTCAATATACCTATCCCGATGGATGGCCGTCAACCCGAAACAGATTACTGTCTGTTCTCTATTCAGATACGGCGGCAACGCCTTCCAACGTGATGCAATCAAGAAATTTGAAAGTACAGTACTATACTATTTATGCGCCCCATGCTCAGCAGCCTGATCTCGACCAGTTGCCCCGTATGGATGCGACCAACTTCTGCATTCCCTTTAACGACGATATGCTAAAGTATTGGGACACAGTAGAAGACCGCCTCTTTAAATTGCGCAACAGCATGAATATTGAGGGAATCGTGCGCGAGCTGCCACTCTTTGAGCCGCCTATTGACCCCGCCATGCTGGTAAGAGCCGTAGCGGGAGGACTCTCTATAGGCGAAGCACTAAACGACATTACCGCGCCGCAACCCTATTACCGTTTCCGCACTATAATGCAGAAAGCAATTGAATTTGCCGGCGAAGTAAAACAATTGGGCGACAAAATGCTCTCCGCATTAGAAAAGAAAGATGCCGAAACATTTAATATTTTGCGCAGTACGCAGGAGATCAATATGCAGCAGGCCATGAAACAGGTGCGTAAACTGCAAATTGACGAAGCCAATGAAAATATAGCCAATCTCAATGCCCTTATTGCTACCGTTACGGCGCGAAAGGAGTACTATGCGAGCAGAGAGTTTATGAATGCCCTGGAAACTGAATCTTATGATTTAAGTATTATGGCAGGAGATTTTAGTTCTATTTCTTCACAAATGTCCGCCATATCATCGGTATTATCTATTATTCCGGAGTTTAATATTGGAGCTTCTGGTGCTCTGGGAAGTCCTGTTGGCACTGCCCTGTTCGGTGGTCATGAAGTTTCTGCTGCACTTAACGCTATGGCAATAATGCAGTCAGGCCTTGCTCAGGCAATGGACAGAAACTCCTCTTTAGCCGCCACAAAAGCCAGCTACGAACGCCGCAAGGATGATTGGGATTTTCAGGCTAAAATGGCCGATATGGAGCTGCAGCAGTTAGACTGTCAGCTGGCGGCGGCCGAAATTCGCCTGATGATGGCCGAAAAGGAGATGGAAAATCTGGAGATGCAGATAGAGCAAAGCCAATCCGTAAAAGAGTACTATCAGGATAAATATACTAACGAAGCGCTCTATAACTGGATGATTACCCAAATATCCTCCGTCTATTTTCAGGCCTATAAACTGGCTTACGATATGGCTAAAAAGGCCGAAAAATGTTACCAACATGAGTTGGGCATATATGAAACCACCAGCTTTATTCAGTTCGGCTATTGGGACAGCCTGAAAAAGGGTCTGCTGAGCGGCGACAAGCTGATACACGACTTGCACGTGCTGGAGGCGGCTTACATAGACAAGAACAAACGTACCTTGGAACTGACCAAGCATATTTCGCTGGCGCAAATGTATCCGGAGGTACTGTTAGACCTTATTAACAGGAAAGAAGATGTCGCAATACTCGATTTAAAAGAGTTTATTTTCGATATGGACTATCCGGGACACTATATGCGCCGCATTAAATCGGTATCGGTTACTATTCCCAATGTGGCAGGCCCCTACACCACCGTTAGCTTTATGCTAACGCTCAATAGCGCCAAAGTGCGGAAGAACAGCCGATTGATAGATGACAAGTATGAAGAGAAACCTATAGACAATGACCCCCGTTTTGTGTATCAAACCGGCGGCAATATAATGCAGTATATCTGCACCAGCAGTGCCCAAAACGATAGTGGCATGTTTGAACTCAATTTTGGCGATGAACGCTATTTGCCTTTTGAAAATGCGGGAGTTATCAGCAAATGGGGATTGTCTTTACCGGCAGGATGCGATCAGTTTGATCTCTCTGCTATTTCCGACGTTATTCTGCATATTAATTACACCGCACTCTATGATGGAAATTTAGCCCTTAAAGCAAAAGACGCTTTACTGAACGAACTTCCCAATGCCGGAACTGTGCTGGTAAGTCTGAAACAGCAATTCCCCGATGCCTGGAATGAGATGAAGAGCGCTAAAAGCGACACTATGGATTTTGCATTTAAAAGGGATAATCTGCCCTATTTCCTGAGAGGAAAATTTGCAGACTTGCAGGCCGATAAAATTGGCGTTATGGTGGTAAGCCGGAATGCAGCTAGCGTTACTAGTCCTACGGTACAAACAGGAGTCAAAAGTACTGAATTTGACCCTCTGACTGTAACCCTGGACAAATCCGAACAGATACAGGACACATATCTCTATTATGGCAACCGTTCCGTTGTGGTAACTCCCGAACCGGATCCACCTCAACCTGTAAACGTCACCTGGTCTTTTGCTCTTGAGTCCGGATTAACGATTCAGGATATTAAGGATGTGATTATAGCGCTGCATTTAAAAGAGGACGAATGAACTTACACAGCTATATAAAAAGAATGATTCAATACGGCAGACCATGTTTCATCCCTCTGCAAAAACGATCGCCCATCCAATACACAGCGTCCGAGCACAGCCCGCACAGTGTCCGTTTAAAATTGCGCAAGTATGCATGTGGCACATACACACTGTCCGGGCAATGCACGCATACGCATGTAAAATCACGTACACACTTGCAGGGATCTGGTCGCACGCTTGCGGAACTTCAACCGCATATTTCCGAACATCTGCCGGGCATGTACCTGTACAAGGCAAACAGTTTTTAAATTTAAATATTAACCCGTTGCAGCATTCGAAAAAGAGCTGCAGCCAAAATCTTAAACGATATGAAATATAAGTTGACAGAGCGGGCAAACCCGCAAAACAGAGCAGAAAAAAAATGGTATGCCGCTCCGGTTCACGACGGCAGAGTAACAAAGATCGACATTTCGAAAGAGATTGTCGCCATGTCATCCCTTTCCAGGGGCGATGTGTCGAATGTTATAGAGAACCTGCTGGAAATAATCCCCAAGTATCTTCTAATGGGCAAAAGCGTTAGTCTGGGCGAACTGGGCGCCCTGCGCCTCTCCTTTACGAGCGACGGCGTGAACAATCCCGATGAGTTTAATGTTGGTATGATCAAGGGAGCAAGAGTAATTTTCATGCCGGGCGTAGAACTGAGAGATGCCATCGCCGGTATGAAATTTGAAAAGGGAGAATAAATCAGTAACATGTCAGGACAGGAAGAGAACAAAAAGTATAGCATCCCCTTCGGCAAAAATCAGCCGGGGGAAAACGCGCTGGGCGG
>JAISAD010000154.1 GCA_031266895.1 Bacteroidales bacterium | reverse complement strand
GTATGGTCCCAAATCCTATTTTACCGATAAACTTTCGGAAGCCGAGTTAAAAGCAATTAATCCGCAAGAGTTAGTTGACTTGATTAAAGGTTTTGCATCCTATAAGCACGGGTTCTTCTACTATGGTCCCGACTCGCAAAAGAAGGTAATGAAGATGCTTAAAAAACTGAAAATGCCGAAAACATTAAAGGAAGTGCCGGCACAAGTGGAGTATGCTGAGCTGCCAATGGACAAGCCTACTGTCTATTTTGCTGACTACGATATGGTGCAGGCTGAGTTTATGCTGCTGGCCAAAGATAATGTATTTGATCCCTCATTACTGCCAGTGCAAACCATGTTTAATTCCTATTATGGCGCCGGCATGAATTCCATTGTTTTTCAAGAGGTGCGCGAGGCACGCGGGTTGGCCTATACTGCCTTTGCATTTGTGAATAATCCCTATCGCAAGGGGCTTTCCGATTACATTATAAATTATGTGGGTACTCAGTCGGATAAAATGGTGGCTTCTATTGAGCTGATGAAAGAGCTGCTCACTAATATGCCGCAGTCTGAACAGGCTTTTGCATTGAGTAAAGAATACGTACTCAATAATATACGATCATCACGCCTCACCAAATCCAACATATTCTGGACCTATATGTGGCAAAAAGACATGGGTGTTGATACTCATTTTGAGAGAAACAAATTCATTTTTGAGCAAGTCGAAAAGATGAATCTTCCCGACATTCAAAAATTCTTCGACAGCCATATTAAGCCTGCCCGGTATTCTATTATTCTCGTGGGGAAACGCGGTAAGATAGATTTCAACTATCTGAAAAGAATAGCAGATGTAAAAGATATTGGCTTAACGGAGTTGTTCGGATATTAAAAAACAGTTCCTTTAAACCAAAATAGGCAGCCTTTTGGGCTGCCTATTTTGGTTTAAAATTTAATATGAAATATTATTTTTCAATAATGTAAGAATCAATTTTCTCTTTAAGTCCGGCGGGAACCTCTTCGCCAAGCATCAAAGACATTTGGTATAACATGCGATTGGTTTGTATGTCGTCGCTTTTAATTTTATATGCTTTTGATATCCACGGGTAGGCTTTTTCCATACACTCCTTTTGAATCAACTGCTCTGCGCGAACTTCAGATATCTTGTTTTCATTGAGGAGTTTTTCTCCTGCTTCCTTATGGTCTAAGAACTCCGAATAAAAGCGGAACCCCATTTGATAATTGAGGTCGAAATTATCGGGGGCTTTTTCCAGGGCCTTATTCAGCAAAGCCTCTGCTTTTTCATACTGCCTGTGGTTTACCAGATGACCGGCCACCATGGAGATTATCCCTACGTTGTCGCTGTATTGCAGTATGATAGAATCTACCACTTCCGTCATTTTAGCTATATCGCCCACTAATCCATAATAGTCCAATCGATATCCGTTTACATTCATCTGCTTCTCCGCAGGCACGTTTTTTAAGCACAGGTTAATCATCTTGGCACAGTTGGCTGTATCATTAGCCTGACGATAGATATCGTACATCCATAAATAGGGGGTTGGGTCGTCTGTATTGGTCGCTACGGCTGCATTAGTGTATTTTTTATAGTCGGCATTCTGCTTCAACAGGTTGGCCAGCTCTGCCAAATCCAAATAGACAATGCCCATCAGCTTGGGATCGTATGATTTAGTGTTCTTAGTCAATTCCCAATCTTTAGCGGCTATTGCAAAATAGTTGTAGGCCACTTCATATTTTTTTTCATTACGAGCTTGCTCGCCCAGGTCGTACATGGACTTGCCACACGCAATTTGTCCCTCAACAGGACTGTACATTCCCGATTGTGGCTTTACATCTTTGTTGAGCGCCAAAGCCATTGCAAACGATTTATTAGCCGTATCAATAGCATCGGCATATCTTCTTACATACACTTTGCCCTGCTCCTTGTCTTTTGCAATGCGTTGAGTTTCCCAATCGTAAAAGAAGTAGTAAACATTGGCGCGCATGAGCCATACATCGGCATTTTGCTTATTGGCAGGAAAACACTCGTCAATTTTCTTCTTAGCTGGAATATAGCTGTTATTGCGCAGATAATTCCATGCATCTGTAATGCATACAGGGATTTGTGCCCACGTTATTTCGGCAATAAAAAGGGCTAGAATGGTTAAAATCAATTTCTTTTTCATAGTTCAATGAATTTAAAATTACTGTTTATTTTAATGATTCGATTTTTTTATTTATTTCGTCTGCTTTTTGTTTCTCGCCTTTCCGAATGTAGATGGTGCGCAAAGCTATAAGGGTATTACTGTCGTTGGGCTCGATAGCCAGATATTGCTCAAAACAGCGTTGCGCTTCATTTAATAATTGCTGCTCTTCAATTTTAATAGAAGAGGCTTCTTCTGTTTGTCCCTTAATTGTCAGTTCATTAGCTTGATTAAATTTTGCTTCGGATAATGAATAGTTGCAAACACCCAAATTGTATAACACTACCGAATTATTCGGATTGGATGCTAATGCTCTGTTTAATAAATGCTTAGCCTCTTCATAGTTAGTATCTTTCAGGAAAATGCTGGATAAGTTAAGAAGCGCATCTACATCAGAATAGATTGATGACGGTAATGTTTTGATCAGGCTTTTTCCTTTAGCTTTGTCGCCAATGAAGTAATAATAGTCGATTTCGGACACAGCCAGTATGGGATTGTCGGGGATTCTCTTTTTCCCTTCATTGATGATTTCCAATATCTTAACCTCGTTTTTCTGATTTTTATAAGCCTCAATCAGGCGCACATACACAAGAGCCTCTGTAGAGTTGTCTTGAATGGCCTTTTCATAATTGGCCGTGGCTACGTCGATTTTTCCGAGCATTTCGTTTGCGTAGGCGTAGTAGTAATAGAGCTCGCCATCTAATTTTTGGGCGGGGGGCGTTACCATTTCGTAACTTTTAATTCCCCGTTCCAGTATGTCTATAGCTTTATCATATTGCTGATTAACAACAAGGTCAGCACCCCTGATCAGCATAAAAGGGTAGAGTCGCGACAGGGCATCCTCAGGATTGATCATATCAAAGCCCTCTATGTTTTTATTGAGGGCCAACGCTTTGATAAAGGCATCATAGGCTTCTACCGGAGAATCGGGATATTGAATCCGGTAACTGTTATCGCTCTGCCTGGCTCCATACTCCTGATAAGCCAGTTGCATGTCAATATTGCCTTTGTAGAGCCAGGTTTGGGCTTTGTCGGCTAATTTTGCATCGGCTACACAGAGGTCAATCACCTCTTTGGCCTTTATAAAATCCTTTTCATAGAAATAATTGTAAGCCCGATTGAGAGAGGGTTTTTGGGCTTGTGCCGCCAACAGGAAACTTACAAAACCGATAGCTGCAAAAATGCGTTTCATACTTTTCTATTGTTTAAGTGTTTTAACTATTCATTATCCACCTGCGGTGTCTGTTCTTCCGCTTTAGGTGTTGATACATCGTTGTTTAGACTGTTATCGACTTCAGAAGTAAAATCATTTTCTATAATTTCGATACTCTGATTTTCAGTTTCTTCTT
>JAISAD010000163.1 GCA_031266895.1 Bacteroidales bacterium | reverse complement strand
AACGGCTACTGGTACGGGCAGCCTAAACCCGAAATGGCTACTCTCTATGCTTCGGCCTATCTGGTAGCCACTCCGAAAGGCTATACCAAGCACTACTACGCCGGCAACGACCGCATTGCATCCAAAATCGGCGGGGGCGGATTACGTGACATTAAGTCGCCCATCGGCAACTGGCAGGAGAAACAGGAACAGTGGCGCGACCCCTACAAAAAGCTGTGGATGAATTGCCTCACCTCTCTTGAGCCGGAAATACCGAGAGTAATAAATTCGGAATCGGAAAAGGTAAAACTGTACAAGCTCCATGACTACACAACCGTACAAAATACCGAAACAGAACTCTATTTCTACCACCCCGACCACCTGGGCAGCGCCGCATGGATAACCGACAAAAACGGCAAGGCCATCCAGCACCTGCAGTACCTCCCATTCGGTGAACCGCGCATAGACCAGCGCACCACCTCATGGAACACCATGTTTACCTTCAGCGGAAAAGAGCGCGATGAGGAGAGCAGCTACTCCTACTTCGGAGCGCGATACTATAATTCGGACTTAAGCATCTGGCTCTCCGTGGACCCGCGGGCAAGCAGCTACCCCTCGCTTACACCCTATAACTACTGCATGAACAGCCCGGTAATGTACACTGACCCCAATGGGGAGTGGGTACAGTTTGTCTTTGGGGCAATAGTAGGAGCATTTCAAGGATTGCAAATGGGAAAGGCAATGGGCGCCTCCGGATGGGCAATGGCAGGCTATATTTTGGGTGGAGCAGCTATCGGTGCAGCTACAGCAGGGATAGGTACCGGACTTTCTACTGCTATAGCCACATCTGCTACAACAGCGATAGGTGCTATTGCCGGAAATATAGCAACCGGCATGATTTGCGGAGCAATAAGTACTGCGAGCTATATAGGGTTAACAGCAGCCATATCAAATCCCTATAAAGAGGGTGATCTTCTTAAATTGCTAAAAAATGTCGGCATTGGTGCCTTAGCAGGCGGTATTGGTGCAGGAGCTTCCACTATGATAGGCGGTGAGTTAGGGGCTATTGCAGGGGGGATGGCTGCAGGTGTGGTAAGTGCAGCCTGCAACCATGCAGAGCCGTTAGATATTTTAATGGCAGGCGTATTTGGAGCCACTCTTTCCATTGCAGGCTATGAACTGCAAATGGCGTCATCTTATGCACAATATACACGAAATGGCTCTCAACCTTTCGGAAAATTAACTTATGGTGGTTTTAGCAAATTAAACACTGCAATACAAAGAAGCTTTGCATGGGGTAGAGAAGTTGGCGGATGGATATTAGATAATGGAAATGTAGGTGATTTGGCTTATGGTTCGTTTGCCAAACATCATGTGGATTTATCAAATGTCCCTAATAATGCAAAATATGAATTTCATACTCATTATATTAATGATTCGGAACGGGCGTATCTTCAACATAGTCCTGCTGACCTTGAGGCTATTTATCCAAGTTTTGTTATAACACGAGGTACAATTTATAGTTATGACCCCGGTAGTACTTATAATACAAGCAATCCATGGGTGCCAATGACAACTGGGTTTAATCAAAGGCATTATGAGAACTTTATATATAATACTAATCATGTTATTCCTTTCTCCAATAATAATTTTTCTCCTTTAAGATATGCAATATATAAATACTAATCATATACTAATGAAAAACACGAAGTTATTGATATTGTTTTTAACGCTAGGAATAATGTTACCTTCCTGTTTTATCATAAAAGGACATGATGCATCAATCTTTTATACACCCAAATTTCCATGCAAATATTGTAAAGATAGTTCATCTGTTGCTGAAAACGCTAAATATCTTTATAGAAAACGGTATGGAATAAATCCCGAGTATTTTAGGTATGATCGTTATGATTATAAAATTCATGTTAAAGAGTATGGTAATATAGCCATTGTTGAATACGAAAGTACCAATTTGGATTCCATCAATCTAACGGCTTGCCAATATATGCTAAATCCAAGATTTTTTATTTTAAAGCCAAAATGCAAAGTTGTTAAGTATGACAATCGTCGAGCGTGGGATTGGAATTATAATAATCAATTCGCTGATTTCGGGTGGAATACTCCTGCTATTTCTAATATGGATATGTCATTTCTACGCAATTGTGGAAGTTACAATCAAGATACTTTATTCATAGATATAAAAAAATTGAATAATTTACAAACAATACTTATTTCGGGAACATTATTAAAATTATTCGCTCAACAAAATATTATCAGTAATTTTCTATCTTTTCTTGATAAAGATGCTCAAAAGGAAATCATATCTAATCCGCAAGATTATTTAAAAATATATCTCATTGGACAACTTCCCAACAAAAAAGACTATGAAAGTTTTTATATAGCTGTGGACAATGTTTGGGATGAGTCTCTGCAATATAACGGCTATCTTGTAAATGTAAAGAAAAATAAATTGATTTCTATTATTCAAGTATCGAAATATATTGAGGATGAAGATTTTTTATACAATGAATATGCTATTAATTCCAAGAATGGACATTATATGGTAAATCAGCGATACTCTTTTGAAACAAATGATCGGTTTGTGAGAAGTTTCACTTTTGATAATGATGGACATGTATCTGTAAAATAAAGATTTGATATGAAAAAACTTATTTTATTCTTAATAATCGGATTGTGTGTATCCTCGTGTTATATCGTAAAACTAACGGACAAATGTGGGCACTCAAAAAGTTCTTTTAGGTTTAATGACTGTGTCCGTGTTCCTTGTAAATATTGCCAAGACAGTGCAACTGTCCTTGACAATGCCGAATATTTTTTTAGAAAAGCTTATTACCGCGACAACTGGTATATTCATTATAAAGTTCAACTCAAAGAATATGGTGATATTTTTGATATTAAATATGACAGGAATGATTTTTTAGATTCGGTTGCAAATTCGGGAAATCGTTCTATCAGAGACGACGCGGCAACGATGTATGTTCAGCTTTTAAAAACAAAATGTAAAATTATAAAGGCGAAAAGATGGTGGCAATCTATTCATTTTGAAAATGGTTCAGAAAAACATAATGTCATTGCAGGCAGGGATTTGGAATTATTACAAAATGCAAAAAATCATGCAAATGACACATTGATTACAATGTCTCAACTGTCAGATACTCTGCCAACGGTTCCGGTTACAGGGAATTTGCATGATTTGCTTTGTGAACAGAATATTATTAGTCGTTATTCCATGTATCAGCCCAATATTCAACAGGATATTATTAATAATGCTAAAAAGCAAATCCAAATTTATCTTATAGGTAAAATATCCGGTACTAACACTTTATTTGAAAGTTTTTTAATCATAGTAAATAACGGTGGCTGGTTTTTTGATGATTATCGTAAAAAGGCTTATCTGATTAATATTGCGAATAATCAATTAGCATCCATTGTTCAAGTGGCTTCCTACTATGAATCTAAAGACAAAGATTATTACTATTATGAGTACACCATTAATGGCAAAAATGGGCATTATGTGGTAAAATGGCAATCTCCTTTCAATCCAAATGATGAATTTGCAAGAAGTTTTTCAATTGATTATAGTGGCCATGTATCTGTAAAATAACATTTCAAAATAACGGAATATGAATACAAAAACACCATTAATAACCATCAGCTTAATTCTGAATGAAAAGCATCCCCCGCCCCGATGGCGAAGTGAACAATATCAGGCTCTAACAAACCGTAACATATAAACTTTTAAACAGATAACCCAATGATAAAGAATCCAGGAATCCAATTGCAATTATGCCGGATAACAGGCAGTATAATGCTGTTGCTGTGCATTTTCAGCCTGCAGGCGCAAACTTATGACACCGCTGCAGTAAGGCCAGATGCAGACACCATTAAGGCAAAAAATACCGAAATCGGCATAGTGTTTAGTTATAAGGGCGATCTGTTTTCCTCAAAAGAGGTAACAGAAGTAATGAAAATTTGCCCCGAAGCCTATAAGGCCATGTTAAAAGCCAATCGGCAATTCTCTATATATTTCATTACAGGCATATTGGCCAGCGCCTTTTCCGGCGCTGCCGTCGGGTGGATGATAGGGGCTTTTCTGCGTGGTACCGGCGTACTGATTTCTGACGTTATTATCTTTGCCGCTAATGGGGCATTAGGGATAAGCTTTGGGATAATGTCCGTTACTTTCCGCAATAAATACAGAAAAACACTCTACAGTGCCGTTGATATATTCAATCGCAATGCCCGGCAATTGACGAGCGCCCGCAGCATAACCCTTGATTTGGGGTTAACCTGCAGTGGGGTCGGAGTAAAGGTTAATTTTTGAGCACATACAATATTTCTCAAAATAGTATGCTGCCACCAAAAGCACAGGCAACA
Source organism: Bacteroidales bacterium (assembly GCA_031266895.1). Lineage (GTDB taxonomy): Bacteria > Bacteroidota > Bacteroidia > Bacteroidales > WCHB1-69 > JAISAD01. Next base: position 6,464 of record JAISAD010000163.1, on the reverse strand, counting down.
CAGACCTCAAAGCCCCCTGGGCAAAGAGATGGCACAGTGCGGTGCTGTGGTAAGCCCTGCCGACACGCAGGCGGTGCTAAAAGGGGCTAAATTCACTAAATAATGAAGCAATCCAAAATGGCTGCGCAGCAAAATTTTTTTCCTGCGCAGTTAATTTTTTTTTCTGCGCAGCCGTTAAAGATTTCCTGCGCAGCCGTTGAAGATTTTCTGCGCAGCTAATTTTTTTTCCTGCGCAGCCAATTGGAGAACATCTTTCAGCAGAAGATTTAGCTATTATGCAAGCCCTGTACACAACAGGAAAACAGGCCTTGTAATGCCTGATTTTCTGCAGGCAAAAATGAGTGGCTACTCACCGTAAAATGAGTAGCTACTTATTTTTTTTTAGTAGCTACTAAATTGCAAACGAGTAGCCACTCATTTTTTTTAAGTAGCTACTCATTTTTCTCCCTGCAAGCAAAGCCCTGAAACCGACAGGGTACAATAAGGCAACCCTCAAGGAACGCAACAGCGAGAAAAACAACTAAAACTGCCAATTCAAAAAAATCCTGTAATTTTGCAGCCATTATAAAAAAAATAAAGTCAGATGGAAATAACATTAGAAAAAAAAGTGCAAGCTATTATCAGTCAGCTGCGTCCCTATTTGCAGAATGACGGCGGTGATGTGGAATTTGTGGAATTGACTCCGGATAATGTAGTAAAAGTGAAACTGCAGGGCGCTTGTGGCAGTTGTCCGCACGCTAAAATGACACTGAAAGACGGTATAGAAAGCACAATCAAAGAGCATCTTCCTGAAATTAAGGCGGTAGAAGATGTATTGCTGGGATTTTAAATAAAGCAACTGCCATGGGATTGAAATGTGGGATTGTGGGATTGACCAATTCGGGAAAGACCACCCTGTTTAATTGTATTTCAAATACTAAAGCGACAATTACCGATTTTGCATACAGCACCAGTAAATCCAATATTGGAGTTTGTGCCGTGCCTGATGAGCGCCTTATCCATATCAACAGTTTCATTGCTGCCGAAAAACTGGTATTTGCCACGCTGGATGTGGTAGATATTCCCGGCCTGGCCAAAGGGTCAAGTCAGGGCGAGGGAATCGGCAACAGTTTTCTGGGCGATGTGCGCCAGTGCGATGCGCTGGTTCACGTGTTGCGATGCTTTGATAATGCCAGCCTGCCGCACATTGAAGGATCTGTTGATCCCGTGCGCGACATCGAAATTGTTGATTTTGAGTTGCAGGTCAAGGACATGGAGCAAATAGAACGCAAAATTGCCAAAGTGGAAAAGGCGGCAAAGGTGGGAGACAAGACTGCCAGGCATGATCTCGAAGTACTGCTGAAATACAAGAAGCACATTGAAAATTTTCAGAATATACGCACCCTGGATGTTACCGATGAGGAACGTGAAGTGGTAGCCGATATGATGCTCCTGACTGAAAAGCCGATGCTCTATGTCTGCAATGTGAACGATAAGGATGCCCTGTCGGGGAATGCTTACGTGCAGCAGGTAGCTGATTACCTGAACTCTCAAAAGGATGAAATACTGACAGTGGCCGGTAAAATAGAATCGGAAATAGCCGAACTGGAAAGCGAAGAAGACCGCCTGGAGTTTTTGAAAGATGCCGGACTGACCGAACCGGGTGTAAACCGCCTGATTAGAGCAGCTTACAAACTGCTCAATCTCATCTCCTTTTTTACAGTGGGTGGCAAAGAGAACCGCGCATGGACCATTAAGCGGGGCATGCTGGCCCCGCAGGCAGCCGGCACTATCCACAGCGACCTGGAGCGGGGTTTTATTCGTGCAGAGGTCATTAAGTATCAGGATTTGGTAACCTGCGGTTCGGAATTAAAGTGCAAAGAGGCCGGCAAGCTTTCGGTAGAGGGCAAAAGCTACGAAGTGCAGGATGGTGATATTTTGCACATCAGGTTTAATGTATAACCTCATTTAAAGTAAAAAGCAGGTTTGATTATGAATATCTTTGAAAACACGCCATCGCCCTGTTATATAATGTTTGAAGAGGCGCTAGAGGCCAATTTAAGCATTTTAAAACTGGTGGAAGACGAGGCGGCTGGCGTATCAATTATCTGTGCACTGAAAGGGTTTGCCTTTTGGCACTCATTTCCCCTCATTAAACGCTACCTGTCGGGAGGAGCGGCCGGTTCGCTGCACGAGGCACGCCTCATTGCCGAAGAGATGCGATGTGAAGCGCATACTTATGCGCCCGTCTATCTCGAAGAAGAATTTGATGCCATGCTGCTCTATAGCAGTCATCTTACCTTCAATTCATTATCGCAATATGTGCGTTTTAAGGAGCGTGTTGAAGCTGCGCCTAAAAAAGTGAGCTTGGGTCTGCGCATCAATCCCGAATATTCGGAAATTGAAACCGAACTGTACAATCCTGCACAACCAGGGTCGCGGTTAGGCATTTTATCTGAAGCCATGCCACCGCACCTGCCACCCGGTATTGAGGGGTTGCATTTTCACTCCCTTTGCGAAAACGACAGTTATGCGCTTGAGAATTGCCTGCAGCATTTTGAAGCACGCTTCGGGCATCTGATTAAGGAGTGCAAATGGGTAAATATGGGCGGCGGACATCACATTACCCGCAATGATTACAACATAGAGCATCTGATATCGCTGCTCCGTGCATTTAAGACCCGCTATCCCAATTTGGAAGAGATAATTTTGGAGCCGGGCGAGGCAGTGGGCTGGCAAACCGGCGTGCTGGTCTCCACAGTTGAAGACATTATAGAAAACAGGGGACTTAAAATAGCCATGCTCAACATTTCGTTCTCGTGTCATCTGCCCGACTGCCTGGAAATGCCTTACAAGCCTGCCGTTTTAGGCGCCACCAGCCCCACCCCGGAAAGCAAATACGTGTATCGCCTGGGGGGCTGCTCGTGTCTGGCCGGCGACTTTGTCGGCATGGGCGATTTTGCATTCTCAGAGCCGCTCGAAATCGGCGATCGCATTATCTTTGACGACATGATACACTATACTATGGTAAAAACCACCTTTTTCAACGGGGTAAAACATCCTGCCATCGGCCTGATAACCCGGGAACAGGAATTTCTGCTTTTATCGCAACCGGGCAGTTATGAGGATTATAAAGCTAAGCTAAGCTGACAGCAGAACGCAATTATTTCCAAATATTATGTCAATAAAATAAAAAGCAGTATATTTGCAGGCAAAATAATTATTTGTTAAACTGCAAAAGATATGAAAACCCCAATGTTATGGCTGCTACTGCTTCTGGCAGTAAAAATGCCGCTGGCAAATACCGAAAATCTTCCGGAAAAAAGGAAATGGCGAAACGAAATGCCTCTTATTTCGCTCTACTTTTTACAGCAAAACAATGACGCACAGCAGGCATTTGCCAATCAAAGCTTTATAGCTGCCGGCGTGCGCAACGACTTTCTGCTGAAAGAATTGATGAGCGAACAGCTAACGGCGCAATGGGCATATAAAAGTAATCGTTTTCTCCTTTCCGTTGCGCACGAAGGCATTTCACAATATGGAACCATGCAATTTTCGACCGGTTATGCCAAACTGTTCGCTCAAAAGTTAGCCATAGCCACCCGCTTTTACTACATTTTACACCATGCCGAACGCTATCCGTCTGTACACTCGCTCTCATTTGACATGTCGTTTCAAGCCGCCATTACACCCAAAATGGGGCTGGCGGTGCAGGTGTCCAATCCGGCATATCTCAAATACGGCATTACCGGAGATGTGCCTCTGCCAATGCGTTTTTTAGCCGACTTTTACTATAAGGCAGGAGATAAAACACTGGTAACCGCAAATATGGAATACATATTGAATGGCAGCTTTAATCTTTCGCTGCAACTGATGCAACAGATTCAGGCGCTGCATCTCAGCTTCGCTGTGTCACTGCACCACACTTCCTTATCAGCAGGCCTGACAATGAAACAGTTTATCATACAGTTGCACACCGCTTACGACTGGCGACTGGGAATCTCTTCGGAATTTACTGCCATTTTTCTGTGGAACAAATCAGAGCGGATAAAAAAATAAAAGCCATGAACATACACAGGCCTATTTTATACTTTATCCCACTATTTCTTAGCATGATAAATAGCGTGAGTGCACAAATGGACAGTATTCAAAACTGGATTGACCCCATTATTATGCAATTAGAGAATGCAACCGAAAATTCCGTTTCGGAAAGTGATGTGGCCGATGCTTTGGAGGCGCTGCTGGAGACAGATGAAAATCGCTTTGAGATCAATAGCCTTACGCAGGAAGAGGCTGTTGGAAAGCTGCAATTATCCGAATATCAATATTATCAGCTGCAACTGTATATCGAAAAATATGGAAAACTGGTGTCGCTGTACGAGCTTGCTGCGGTGGAGGGCTTTACTCATGCCGATTTGCTACGGTTAAGCAACAGGCTATATATCAGCAATCGTCGAGAGAAAAAGAGCGGGTTGCACCATTTTTTTAGAAAAGGGGCTTCGACCTTGCTGCTGCGATATGCTCAGGTGCTGGAGAAGCGAGCCGGGTTCGACAAATCCAAGGAAAACCGCTATTTGGGGTCGCCTCCACAACTGGCATTTAAATACAGCTATCGTGCCCCCAATCTTATAATAGGCCTTTCGGGCGAAAAAGACAGCGGAGAACCCTTTTTTAAGGGAGCGCAAAAATGGGGTTTCGACCACTACGCTTTTTATCTGGGCATAAAAAATATAAGCGTAATAAAATGCCTGCTGGCAGGCGATTACAGGCTTAGTTTTGGCCAGGGTCTCATTATGGGAAGCGGACTGCTGGGCGGCAAGGGGAGCGGGAGTGCCGCCATTCGCAAAATGCCTTCGTCTATTCAGCCTGCGGCAACCCTGAACGAAAGCGATGCCTTGCGGGGGGCAGCACTCCATATTGGCAATGCTCAGTACAGCGCTGTGCTCTTTTATGGATTTCGACAGTTTGACGGCCGTCAGGACAGTTTGCCTGATGGTGAAATAGTGTTTGAAGGAGCACTGGCCGCAGGCGGACTGCACCGCACCGCCTCTGAAGCAGCAAAAAAACATGCTTTGCTGAGCCATACTTACGGGGCAAGCTTGCGGATGCAACAGCGCATCTTTCGCCTGAGTCTGCAAGCCGTACACACCCTTTTCGCTCAGTCGATAGCTGTTCCCGATGCATTGTACAGAAAATATAATTTCAATGGAATCAATCATTTCAATGTTTCGATTGACTATCAGGTTTTTATCCGAAAATGCATTCTTTTTGGCGAGGCGGCTGTTGGCAACCATGGCTACCCTGCCCTGTTGCAGGGCATGAGCATAAACCTGTCTCCTCTTGTGAAAGTGGGTGCACTTTGGCGCTACTATCATCGCGGCTATATTGCACTGCAGGGCAGGGCTTTCGGGGAAAACGGAACAAACAGCGGCGAAACAGGCCTCTATCTGACCACCGATATAGTGCTGGGGCCTAAAATGGAGTGCCAGCTTTTCAGCGACTTATACCGTTTCACATGGCTGCGCTATCGCACCGATAAGCCTGCTGTTGGCTCTGATTTCGGAATGCGCCTTTCTCTCGAAATCAGTCGGAACTGTCGCTTTACAGTACGCTATGCCTACAAAAACAAAGCGCAAAACGGGGGTAACAATCCCTACTGGCACGAAATTGTAAACTTCAACCGGCATAAGGCCAGGATGGCCTTTGTGCTCACTCCCCTGCCCTACCTGTCGCTGCACACCGAAGTCAACTTTGCAGCCAACCATGCGCCACCTGCCGGATACAAAAAATTCGGGCATCTGCTCTTTCAGGATATCGCCCTTTCGTGGCCGAAAGTCAATTTGCAGCTGCATGCCCGCATCGCTTATTTTAATACCGACAGCTACGAAGAGCGGATTTATGCCTATGAGCACGACCTCTACTATGCTTTTACCATACAGGGCTACTACTATCAGGGGTGGCGAGCCTGTTTGATGCTGCGCTATAATTATCGCTTTTTCACGATTTGGCTGCGACTTTCGCAAACCCGCTATCTCAACAGGGAAACTATTGGTTCAGGTCTTGACCTTATCAACCGCAACCATAAAACCGATGTGAAAGTACAGGTTCGCTTTAAGTTTTAAGATAAAACAATGATTTTTTAGCCTGTAAAGACAAGAAAAATTCTCTGACTGCCAAGTTATTATAGTATCACACTTTTTGAAGCACTGCCTAAAAATGAACCAACAATTGCAGAATAGGTTCATAATTTCAATCTTTTCACTATTTTTGCGCCTGTTAAAACATAAATCGAATAATAACCAAAATTTATAGCCGAAAAAAAACAAGAAATTATTGATGTAAAATATTAAAAGTTAGAGCTTTAGCTCTTAATCTCCTCTACCAAACCAACCAAAAACAAAAACAATTAAATCACTGCACATTACATATTTACCATAAATAGTTAAAAACTTTTTCTTGATATTTATGCTTGTATATCGTTTTTT
>JAISAD010000158.1 GCA_031266895.1 Bacteroidales bacterium | reverse complement strand
AGGCTTAATAATAAAATGACTGAAAGCAATTTTTTCATACTTCTTGTGTTTTTAGAATGAAACAAATTTTTGGCATCCACCAGTTCCTGTTGCTTGTTTTTTGGAGGGCAACTACCAGCTTTATTTCTCTATTTTACATTTTTACTTTTTAAAACTTTGGTTAGTTATTTTGTTTTTTATTGAAGTGCAAATATCCGCAAAATTTTTGAAATACAGCTGACAAACAAAAAAATAAAATTGTATTTTTGCACCAATGAAAAAAGATACGTTAAATCCCGTTTTATTGTATATGGAAACAGCTACGGAAGTTTGCTCTGTGGCTGTGGCAGAAGGAGAAATGCTGCTGGGCGCAGAAGAGCAGCGTGATGGTAATATGCATGCTCAACAACTGATGCCTCTAATTGAAAAAGTACTAAAGAAGGCAGAAATTGAAAAAAAGGAGATACAGGGCGTGGTGTTGAGTATTGGTCCCGGTTCTTATACCGGTTTGCGAATTGGAGCCTCTACTGCCAAGGGTATCTGTTATGCGCTGAATATTCCACTTATCGCTGTTTCTACCCTGCAAAGCATTGTAATGGGGGCGCTCAATGACAAGACTATTTTCTCGTCCAGCCTTTTCATTCCCATGATTGATGCCAGACGCATGGAAGTTTATACAGCGCTCTTTGATGCTCAGGGAAAAGCAGTTACGGATGTGCAGGCTGCCATTATTGACAAAATGACCTTTCACGACTTGTTGCAAACCGAACAGATTGTCTTTTGCGGCAACGGTGCGGCCAAATGTCGTCCATTTTATGCCGATAACTCCAACGCCCATTTTTCGGAAGCACTTTTGTCGGCACAAAACATGATTTTGCCAGCGGTAGCCCAATACCGGCAAGGCCAATTTGAAAGCACAGTTTACATGGAACCCTTTTATCTAAAAGAATTTATTGCTGCTCCGGCACACATTAAAGGTTTACATTAACAATGGAAGAGCAATTAGAGAGACAGCAAAAGAAGATTAATATTATTGTTGTTACCGATTTTACGGCTTATGGCGATGCCGCTATGCGTTATGCCGGCATACTGGCTGCTATTTTCAGTGCTTCGCTTACTGTTATTACTCGACTGCAACGGTCAAATTATGTGTATCAAACACAATTGACCGATAACTTTAAACAGACGTTAGACAGCATTACTTCTAATGGAATAGAGGTTTTTGTGGAATCTAAGCAATTTACAACTAAAGAGTTATATCAATTTGCCGAAGAAAGCAACACTATTATGTTTGTGATTGGCGTGGCAAAACGCGACAAGCGAGTAATGTTTACGCTCAATCAGGCCATTCTATTTATCAAGCCATCGCGCATTCCGGTAATGACCGTAGGCAATAAAATGCCGAAAAGTGATGTTTTTCAGAATGTTATGTTGCCTTTGGATATTTATCGGCAATCAAAGGAAAAGTCGTTGTGGGCAGGCTATTTCAGCCGTTATTATTATGCAAAAGTGCATATTCTTTACGGTTCTTATAAAGATTATTTTTTAAAGGTAAAACTAAAAAACAATGTAAATTTCACGGAAAAACTGTATAAGAATCTAAATATTACCTATAGAACACATCATATTCCGCAACGGATTGACAATATGGATCTTTACTCGTTGCAATATGCAGAAAAAATTCACGCCACCCTCACCATCATTATGATGACGAAATACAAATCACTGTTTGATTGGCTTTTCGGTGTAAAAGAGCGTTCTGTCATTGCCAACGAGCAGGGATTTCCGGTACTCTGCCTCAACGAGCGGGATGATTTGTATGTGCTTTGCACTTAATTTTTTTCGTACCTTTGCACCCGCAATTTTAACATGGCAAGAAAAGATGAAAACAGTACGAAAAGTGATAACTTTGATACTTACGATGGTATTCTTTACCTGCGTTTCGGGTTTTGTAGTTACCATTCATCATTGTTGTCAGCGTAAATTTGTTGCATTAGAGAGTCATGAAAGGTGTTGCAATTGTGAATCTCACAACAATAATGGGCAAAAGTCATGTTGCGACGATGACGTGCACTATATCAAAATTCAAGACTCTTTCGATAAAAAGGATACACCCCTTACCACAAAGATAGACGTTCCGATACTGATTAGATTTTCTTCTCCTCAATCCGATGACAGCGGATTTTCCGTACAGGGAAAAACATTGCGCTATAATTCATGCCCGCTCCCGCCTCTATTAACGGGTCGTACTTTTGTCCATTTTGCGCATCAGCAGGTGCTTTACGCTTAAAATTTCTGTTATTTTTACTGAAAAACTCACTTTGAATGAATGCAAAAGAGCATTCGCTATTATTCATTATTATTAATCATTAAAAAAACAGAAAAAACAGTGAAGTCGAATATTATAAAAATTATAACAGTGCTATTATGCAGCTTTAACATAGCTGCAGCACAATCGCTTACGGGAAGCGTAAGCGAATATGCCGATGACGGGACTCTTACGCCTGTTGTTGGAGCTACGGTACAGTGGCAGGGCACGAGTGTTGGAGCAGTTACCGGCAGGGATGGCACCTTTACCGTAGCCAGAACTGCCGTTACTAACAAATTATTGGTACGTTATCCTACCTATGACACTGATACTATTGAAGTGTCCGGCAGTCAAACCGAACTAAAGGTGGTGCTTGCTTCTGCCCACAGTTTGCAAACTGTTAATGTTTCGACCATTTCGGGAGCATACATTTCAGTGAAGCCGATTTTTACCACCGTAATCAGTACCGAAGGATTGCGCAGAGCCGCCTGTTGCAATCTCTCCGAAAGTTTTGAAAATACAGTGGCAGTAGATGTAGAATATGCTGATGCCGTGAGTGGCGCTAAACAAATTTCCATGCTGGGACTGGCTGGCATTTACAGTCAAATTTTGCTGGAGAATGTGCCTTATGTGCGCCAGCTTTCGCATCAATTTGGATTGGGTTTTATTCCGGGAACCTGGATGGAAATGATTAGCATTTCTAAAGGAACATCTTCCGTAACAAACGGTTATGAAGCTATAACAGGTCAGATTGATGTGGAGTACAAAAAGCCGGAAACCAATCGAGAGCGCCTGTTTGTCAATTTATACGGCAACACGATGGGCAAAATGGAGTTGAATCTTAACAGCCGCTTCGATGTGGGCAAAAAGCAAAATGCTTCTTCCATGCTGCTGTTTCATGCCGAATCGCAAATTGCTAAAATAGACATGAACCACGACAATTTTCTCGATTTGCCGCTCAACAGGCAGATTAATCTGATGAATCGCTGGGATTACCGTTCTAAAAATAATATTGTAGAAGGGCGTACTATGGTAAGTTATCTTTTTGAAGATAGAATTGGTGGAGAAAAGAGCTTTAATCCAAAGCGAGATGCCGGATCGGGTTCGATTTATGGCTTGGGCATTAGAACTCATAAACTGGATGCCATTACAAAAAACGGCTTTTTGCTAAAAGGCGAATATGAAAGCGTCGGCACTATTCTCTCGTTCACTTACCATAATACCAATGCCCGCTTTGGACAACGCAAGTATGATGGCGAGCAACTGAGCGGTTATGCCAATATTTTCTACTCCAATAAATTCGGAAAAACAGAACGGCACAAATTGACCACGGGAGCAAGCATGCAGTTCGATCATGTCAATCAGCTTATCAATAGCAATAACAATGGGGATATATTACATTTTCTTCAACCAACTATTGTAAATGAAGCTGTTCCGGGTGTTTTTGCCGAATATTCTTACAGTATTGAAGACAAATTTATTATTATGCCCGGCTTTCGACTGGATTATAATCTACTCTACAGTCAACTCTACTGGACTCCGCGTCTGCATGTAAAATGGCAAATTACCGAAAAAACTTCGTTGCGTGCCTCTGCAGGCAAAGGCTATCGCACCGCCAATGTATATGTGGAAAACATGTCGCTGATGGTAAGCAATCGCACTTTTGAAACGTTAGAGCCGCTAAAGCCGGAAGAGGCCTGGAATGCCGGAATCAGTTTTGTGCAGGAATTTACAGTCAACGGCAATAAATCCTCTTTTTCGGCAGATTATTTTTACACCCGGTTTATGAATCAGACTCTTATTGATCTTGATCAATATACGAATAAAGTACTGATTTACAATCTAAACGGAATGATAAACAGTGGCAAGTCTTATTCGCATTCGTTTCAAGCCGATTTGACCCTGACGCCGATAGAGCGTTTTGAGATTGTGCTCGCTTATCGTTTCAACGATGTTTGGCAAACTATGAATAATTTGTTGCAGCGCAAGGCTTTGACAAGTCCGCACAAGGCGCTGCTGAATTTGAACTATGCGACCAAATTCAACCGCTGGAAATTCAGTGCCACGCTGCAGTATAACAGTGCCATGCGCCTGCCCAGCACAGAGTCTAATCCTGAGCAGTACCGTTTGGGACGCTATTCGCCTGACTATCTGATATTGAATGCGCAAGTTACCTACAGGTACAAGGGCTGGGAGTTCTATATCGGCGGAGAGAATCTGACCAATTACAGACAGAAGCATCCTGTTTTATCGGCCGATAATCCTTTCGGCCCCTACTTTGATGCCTCAATGATTTATGCACCTGTCATTGGCGCTATGGGTTATGCAGGGTTTCGTTTTACTTTAAAATAACGGAGATGACGGGATTAAACACTTATCAAAAAGGAAAGTCTAAGCCAGACATTATCTCTCTGTTTTTAAC
>JAISAD010000123.1 GCA_031266895.1 Bacteroidales bacterium | reverse complement strand
CGGCGATACGGCTGTGGTTGTCTCACCCGCCCGCTCCCGGGCGCACAGGGTCAGTGGATTTGGGAAACCGGCAGTGTCCCCTCCGGCAGCTACGTTTACAGCGTAATCGCCAATGGCCTGCAGATAGAGAGCGGAAAGATTATAGTAACGAAGTAAAACAGGACACATTACCGCGTTGCGTAGCATCATGATGAACGCAAAAACGACGAAGCAATCCCTGTGCATGTAGGGATTGCTTCGTCGTTCTGCACCCTTACCGTGACCCGATGCGGATCCCTACTGAGATCCGATGCGGATCCCTACCGAGATCCGATGTGGATCCCTTAGGATGTGTTCCCCTACCGTGTTGGAATGGTACACCAAGTAGTAGGCGGCTACATTTACAGCATAACCGCTGGCCTGCAGATAGAAAGCGGAAAGATTGTGTTTTTTGTGCTTTTTGGGGTTGGGATAAGTTTTGATCAATGCGTATATAAAAAAATGAGTTAAGCAGTCATAGAGCCGCTTAACTCATCGTTTTTCCTATTAATTATTAATGGCTACATTTTGGTGATTTTCTTTATAATATAGCCTTTTGGTGTGGCAATTTGCACAAAGTAAGCGCCGGCAGCCATATCCGAAAGGGATATTTCGGCGCTGTTACCTGTAACAGCATATTTCCCAACCAATTGTCCATAAGCACTGTACAAAGCTATGGTTTGTGCCTGTACCTCAAGCAAGTTGTTGAGCTGTATGAACGATTGCGCAGGATTGGGGTAGAGTGTAAGCAAGTCTTTGCCGATTGTATTTATACTTTCTGCAATAGAGATATACACCGTACTTACGGCACTATTTATCAGGCCCTCTTTTACGGCAATTGCTTTAATAACAGCTATGACATTACCCTGTACCGGTTCACTGTAGAGTGTAGAAGATGTGGTGGGTTCGCTGTTATCTGTGGTGTAATAGACAGTAGCGTTTTCCGTATTGCTAAATATACTAATGTAAGTAAGTACGTCAGCAGCAATGGTAATTGTATCTCCACTTTCATAATTATCTGCATTAATAGTAAAATACGGCATAGCTACGGTATCAGGTATAATTATAATATCGGCATTATTACGCGGATAGAGTTGTATGCTTCCGTTATAAACAGCGGCAAAACCGATAATGTCGGCTACTGTTCCATTTTCTACAGTCATATCAAGCGTTTTAAAACTGTTGCATACGATAAGGGTTGTGTCGTCCTGGGTAAAATTTATGTTGGTAGCATTTGCCGTGTTAAATTCGCCGCTTGCAAAAGTAGCGTGATTAATACGCACCAAGCGCGATTCATAACCATCAAAATTGCTGACAAGAGCAGTTGCAGTAACCACAGCCGGGGCAACCTCTCCATTATTAGCAGTAGCAGGCAGTGTATTGAGCAGAGGAGTTAGCTGTCTCATCCCGCCATACATTTGGCATTGTCCTGTAATGCCGCCACCGATTATATCTCCCTCAGTATAGGTTTCAGTGATAATGGTTGCATTATCAAAAATCAGCAAGCCTCCCGTAGCATCTTCTACATAGATATTATTGCCGTTTTTGAACACAAAAGTAACATCGCCGGTAATAGTGTAAGGGGTATCGTTATTAGTGGTGTTAGCAGCTTTCCATGCTGCAATATCGGGCACCTTTACAGGGAATGTGTAGGTAGCCGCAGCAATATTGCTAGCGTCGTAACCTGCTTTAAATCCCTTGGCTTTCACTACGGCAGTTGTATCTACCATAAAGGCTGCGGTATAGAGCGGTGAAGTCATGACAGGGGCACTGCCATCCAAAGTGTAGCGAATTTCTGCGTTTTCTGTTACGCAGGCAATGCTTACCGATTGTGGGGTAAAATAGTTGCCGGTGCCGGGCGAAATAACAGGAGTTTCTACAACAGTAGGAACCAAGCCGAGTACACCATACACTTTAATTTCATCAATTACCAATCTTACCGTGCCTGTAGGATTGCTTTCCTGTAAAGCCATTTGAAATTTAAGCCTTACATTATAATATTGTCCCGAATCTGTGATAAAATAGGTAAAATCATCTGCATTGGTAGTCAGGGCGTATGTAGAGTCTCCTGTCCATGTATAGCCGCCGTCTATGGAATAGGTGGCCGTAACATTTAATCCAGTGCCTGCTACCGTATTTTTAGCTTTAAAAGTTACTTTTGTAACATTGTGCAGGTCAAAATTGGTCTCCGTGCTGCCTAAAATTGCGGGAGTGCCCGTGTACCATCTCATCTGCATGGATTGTCCGCCTGTAATGGGAGCTGTTGTCGAGGGCGTGCCGTAAATTGTCCCCCACTGGGAATCTGTTGGACCCGTATATGCAATGGCAGCATTCTGATAAGATTGACTTGCCAAAAATCCTTCACCCGATTCAAAGCCAACGGCATAAATAACAGTGTCAACAGGTGCCACATAAATTTCGCCGGTTACAGCTACGGTATCACTGAGTGTTCCCGAACTGATAATAATTTGTCCGGTAGCGTTAGCTGTTCCTGTAAAAGTAACGCTAACGGTATTTGTGGCATCAGAGGCCGGTAATGTGGCAGGGGTAACCTGAAAATCGGGATTTGTAGAGGCTATCGTAATGCTGCTTGTCAAATTGGCTGCAGTTACGGTAAAGGTAGAAGCTATAGTATCGGATACGAGCAGATTGTCCGGATTGGCTTCCAAAAACGGTGTCAATATTGAAATATCATCATTATCTCGCGGATAGAGCATTAAACTGGTGTTTTCAATAGACAAAAGAGCTGCTACATTGGCCAGTATGCCGCTATCTACGGTTAGAACAACTGTTTTAAAACTGTTTCTCAAAGTCAGAGAATCGCCGGCTTGACGCACTGTAATACTGGTAGCACCTGATGTATTAAATGAACCGTTGTCAAAAGCAATGCCTTCCACTTTTACTAAACGCGACATATAGCTCGCCGGATTGGCAATCAGCTGAGCGAAAGTAGCGGTAACGGGGGCAACTGCACCGTTGTTTGTGTTAGAGGGGGCCATATCCTGGACAGGAATTAATTCGCTCAATCCGTTATAAAGGGTATAAGTGCCCAAAATTCCTCCACTTATCACATCGCCATTTGTGTAAGTAGAGGTAATAACCGGAACAGTATTATCGTAAATCAACAGTCCGCCGCTTGCATCTTCAACATAAATATTTCGGTTATTGCGATAAATAAAAGTAACGTCGCCGGTAATTTTATAGACAGTGGCAGAGGTGGCGCTATGGGCTGCCATAAATGCGGCAATATCGGAAACTTCTACAGGAAAAGTATAGGTAGCTGTGGCTACTGCACTCGAATCCAAGCCTGCTTTCCATGCTCTGGCTTTTACGGTGGCTGTAGTGTTTAATTGAAAAGGAGTCGTATAAAGCGTTGATGCTGAAGTAGGATCCGTACCGTCTAAAGTATAGCGAATGGTTGCATCTGCGGTATCGCAGCCAAGAGTGATGTCTTGCGGAGTGGTGTAGAAACCTGCTGTCGGTGCAATGGTTGGCGTGGCCACTACAGCGGATGTACTGTTAGAGGCAACATATACATCAATGTAGTAAATCCTGCATCTTTTTAGTTTACTCTCCACTGTAATAGCGGTTAAAGCGCTTCCGGCTAATGTAAATTCATACTCGGCGGCTGCAGCGGTCAGGTTTGCGGTTTGTGATCCATTTACAGCGATTTGTTCAACGTCATTATTATAGGCGGCAGCGCTTACCACAATTTTGGTAGCATTTACCTGTCCTAATTCCGACAAGCTTAAAGTAAATTTACCTCGATCATTTGCAGAAGACAGCTTCACACCCCCAATTCCCTTATACGTGTTGTTAGTTTGGGTACATGCAGAAATATATTCTGCTCCGCCTGTAACCAAATCAGCAATAAAATTCGAGGGTGACACAGCTCCCGAGGCGTCTCCCGTTGCGCTGTTTGTAAAATTAATACGATAGGCTACTTCATTTTCAGCCTTCAAGTTAGCTATTCCAATTAAGCATAGGAAAGCCAATAAAATTGCGTTTAGAAAAATACGTTTTTTCATAAAAAAAATTGATTAAAGTACTACATTTTATTAATTGTCAAATCAAATTATCTTTAAATTCGAGGTTGCAAAAATAGAGAAAATATTGATATTCCATGGTATCGATTACGTTTTTTTTCCGTTAAGTTTTTGTTGCAGCGAAAAAGCGCCTGCGGATATTTTGAATGTAAAAATATAATTTTATTCGCATTTAAGCTAGCATGGGTTACTCTTTGCCTGACAAAAAATATCCGCTTGTGCATAATTCAAAAAAATTACGGATATTTGCAGCCTCAAAAAAGTAATCAAAAATCTGTTAATAATGGAGATAAAAAAAGAGAAAGGAAGTGGATTAGTACAGGAATTAATCATTGAAATTACAAAAGAAGATTATGCAGAAAAGGTGGAGCATGCGCTGAAAAAAAGGCGTAAAGAGGCACAAATGCCGGGATTTAGAGTAGGTTTTGCTCCTATGGGACTGATTAAAAAAATGTATGAAAAACATTTAATTGCCGAAGAGGTAAACAATTTGGCAGGCACAGCTCTTTACGATTATTTAGAAGAAAACAGTATAAAAACTCTGCTTGAGCCGTTAGCCATTGAAGAGAAATCAGTGATAGATTTTGAAAATCAAAGCCAGTTTGCTTTTGCTTTTGAATATGCGCTGCAACCTGAATTTGAACTGAATTTGGCCGAACTGCCCGAAATAGCCGATT
>JAISAD010000015.1 GCA_031266895.1 Bacteroidales bacterium | reverse complement strand
ATTTTTTTATGTTATGAAAAACGGTGCAAAAATACAAAAAAAATTAATTGGACATGTGTTGAAAGGATTGAAAATTTCATGTATATTTGCATCTCATTAAAAAAACGAATCTAAAATAGATAATATAATGACTGACTACACATTACCTTACAAAATAGCCGATATGAGCCTGGCCGAATGGGGAAGAAAAGATATAGAAGTTTCCCAAAAGGAGATGCCCGGACTGATAGCAATCAGAGAAAAATATAACAATGCCAAACCACTGAACGGCGTTAGAATTATGGGGTCGTTGCACATGACTGTCCAAACTGCTGTGTTGATTGAAACGTTAGTACACCTTGGCGCCGAAGTGAGATGGTGCAGCTGCAATATATTCTCTACGCAAGACCACGCAGCAGCAGCAATGGCTGCTGCCGGTATTCCTGTCTTTGCTTGGAAAGGCGAAACATTGGAAGAGTATTGGTGGTGTACCAATCAGGCATTGGCATTTCCCAATGGGAAAGGGCCGCAACTTATCGTGGACGATGGCGGTGATGCTACCCTGCTGATACACACCGGTTATCAGGCCGAAAATGATCCTACTATCCTTGATCGTCAAGCCAATTCGGTGGAAGAGGGTATCGTGTTGCAAACCCTTAAAAAAGTACTGCAGGAAGATAACAACCGCTGGCACCGCACTGTAAGCGAGTTGAAAGGGGTATCGGAAGAGACCACAACCGGTGTACACCGCCTCTATCAAATGATGGAAGAAGGGGAGTTGCTAATTCCGGCTATCAATGTAAACGATTCGGTTACCAAATCGAAATTTGACAATAAATATGGCTGTCGCGAGTCATTGGCCGATGGTATTAAGCGTGCTACCGATGTAATGCTGGCCGGCAAAGTGGTGGTAGTTTGCGGCTACGGCGATGTAGGCAAAGGCTGCGCCCAATCAATGAAAAACTATGGCGCTCGCGTTATCGTTACTGAAATCGATCCGATTTGCGCCCTGCAAGCCGCTATGGAAGGTTTTGAAGTAAAGACAGTGGAAGATGCACTGAATGAAGGAAATATATATGTTACTACTACCGGCAATCGAGATGTAATCCGTGTAGAACATCTTACTAAAATGAAAGACCAGGCCATAGTGTGCAATATCGGTCATTTTGATAATGAAATACAGGTAAGCGCTTTTGAAGCGTTGCCCAATGTCATCAAACGCAATATCAAACCACAGGTTGATGAATATATTTTCCCTGACGGACACTCTATTTTTATCCTCGCTGAAGGCCGTTTAGTCAATTTGGGTTGTGCCACAGGGCACTCCTCTTTCGTAATGAGCAACTCTTTTACCAATCAGGTAATGGCTCAAATCGAACTTTGGAAAAACGACTATGCCATAGGCGTTTATAACCTGCCCAAGCATCTTGATGAAGAGGTAGCACGGCTTCATCTGGAAAAAATCGGTGTAAAATTGACCAAATTGACATCCGAACAGGCCAAATATATCGGTGTGCCTGTTGAAGGGCCTTATAAATCAGACATGTATCGCTATTAATCTTCCTTGAATTTAACCGGAAGATGAAACAGGAAAGTTCGCAACGACAGCGGCAACAACAAGAGCAGCGGCAGTTTCCGTCTCAGCAAACAATACTGCTGATGCGGTTAATGCAATATAATAATGTAGCATTGGAGCAGGAGATTATGAATGCCTTAGAAGAAAATCCTGCCCTCGAAAGGGAGTCGGACGAGTTGGAAGAATCCGATTTCATGACTTCGGAAGTGGAGAATTCAGATGGTAGCAATAAGGATGAAACACCTTTGGAAGAGGCAATTTATACCGACGATACGCTACTCAACGATTATTTGAATGAGGATGAATATGAGTTCGATCCCAACTACGAACAGCCTGTTGAAGCTTCGTTTCGTGATCATGTTTTTGAGCGTATTCTGCCTTATCACGGCTCTTTTCAAGAACAATTGCAACAGCAACTTGGCGAGGTGATGCTGGATGAACGACAGCATCAGATTGCAGAGATTATTTTAGGTAATGTGGATGAAAAGGGCTATCTTGCCCGCGATCTCAAAGCGATGAGCAGCGACTTGCTGTTATATTATAATGTAGCTGCTTCCGAAGTCGAATTAGAACAATTACTGACTGCCGTAATTCAGCAATTTGACCCGCCTGGGGTAGGAGCGCGAAACCTGCAAGAGTGCCTGCTGCTGCAATTGAAACGCAAGTCAAAAACGGCAGCAGTAGCATTAGCTATTCAAATTATCACTTTTCATTTCGACATTTTTGCGAAAAAACATTATGCTCAGTTGTGTAAAATATTAGGCATAGATGAAGCAGCCTTGCAAACGGCTATACAAGAGATTACGCAACTGCACCCGCACCCTGCCGGCGATATGGATGAACCGGCTAACCGTTACATTGAATCCGACTTTATCGTTAGCCGCAATGGAAATGAACTGCTGCTTTCGTTCAATAATGATTTTCTGCCCAAATTGATCATTAATCCTATTTTCGGAGAACAATATGCAGCTATTGCAGGCGCTCCCAAAAACGAAGAAGAACGCTATATCAAAGAGCGCGTGGACGACGCCCGCAATTTCATCACTATGCTTTCGCAGCGGGAAGCCACGCTTTACAAAACCATGCAATGCATTATGCAACGCCAGAAAGCCTACTTTTTTTCTGGCGATGAAATTGATATTAAACCCATGATTTTAAAAGATATAGCAAACGATGTAGGGATTGACATTTCGTCCGTTTCTCGCATCGTAAGCCGAAAATATGTGGCCACCGATTTTGGAACCATATTACTTAAATCTCTCTTTTCTGAGGGTGTAGGCAGTGAAGCAGTTGCTTCTAAAGCCATTAAAAAAAGCATATCAGACCTCATCAAAGCAGAAAACAATAAGGCGCCGATAGACGACCAAACCCTTTGCGACCTGCTGAATGCCAAAGGTTACAGCATTAAACGCCGTACTGTAGCCAAGTATCGGGAACAATTGGGATTTCCGGTGGCACGTTTACGTAAGAGTTTGTAGTTTTTGCAATTTTATTTAAATGCCGTTTCGCTCAATCCATCTCCCGACAGCGCAAGACGACTCATGTAAGCCGGAACTTCTTTGCCCAAATACTTATCTACATAGATTTTAGCCAAATATTGACCTAACATAAAGCCATGCCCTCGCATCCCGATTAAAAGTCCGTGTTCGGGATCAACAACGTAGCGCGACTCTAAATAGTATCCCGACCAGGTGGCCTGCATTGTTACCGACCCTAACATGGGCAACCAGGATGAGAATATTTCAGCTACAATTTCCAAAAATTCTTTAGAGTTATACTTCAGTTCCTGGTTGGATTCTATATTGTCGTTGGGCGAAGCACAACCGATAATGTGCCCCGTAGCGGCAAACTGCTGCCCGTAAACTGCTGAAAAACCCTTGTAATGGCGGCGGTCAATCAACATATCCAACGCATCGCCAGCTTTGCCAATTAACGGTAGCGGACGGGTAATAAATGCCTGATGCTTTACAGGAAAAGTGCCGGTTTCGATGCCCAACTGCATTGCAAATTTGTGCGCATTAGCGCCCAAAGCATTTACAAAATGCCGGCAGTGATACTCCACATACTCCCTGTCATGGTTGTAAACCAATGCCATGTAACCATTGGCTGTTTTTTGCACTTCCACCAGACGACAGTCTTCAAGCAGCGTACCGCCATGCTGCAAGCCCGCTATGCGTAAATAATCAAGCAGCAAACCGGGCATTGCCTGCCAGCAATTGTAAGTAATGCAGGCTGCTTGATAGGTATTCAAATTTTCATTGAAGTAAGGGGAAACCTCTTTTCTGAAATCTTTTTTATCTACCAT
The DNA here is from genome assembly GCA_031266895.1 of Bacteroidales bacterium. GTDB lineage: Bacteria > Bacteroidota > Bacteroidia > Bacteroidales > WCHB1-69 > JAISAD01. The sequence continues at coordinate 15,447 of JAISAD010000015.1, read as the reverse complement.
ATATCCTTCAGACCACCCCAATGAGGCCTCTAAAGCCTTGTAAGTAGCCTCATCATGAGCAAATCCTACGTAGCGAATAGGCTTGTAATGAATATCGGTTACTGCATGTATTTCTTTGAATATTTCTAAATTACGATTTGCAATATCCGAAATTTCAGGTACGGAAAATGCAGGGCGACCGCCGCCAATATTCCGCCATGAAGAACCGCGTTCGGCGTTGACCATCACTACCTTTTTCCCGCTTTCGGCAAAATAGCGAAAAAGCGCCGTGCCGGTAATGCCGCCACCGGCTACAAACACCTCACATTCCACCTTTTTAACCCCTTTGCCCATATTTACTATAAATTCACTGGCTTTTTCAGACGGATACAATTCATTAAAATTAAGTTGATTAGACATTGGGCCGCGTGGTGTTGCATCGCCTGTCATCTCAATTCCATATCCGCTCAAAAGCTGGCGCACTCTCGGAATACAACGCTTGCCTCTGCACGCTCCCATAGCTATACGGGTAGTGTGTTTCAATTCATCAATGGAAATCTGCTTCCGGTTTCCAATTTGTTTTATAATAGTTTCTATATCAATATCTTCACAATGACAAACGTACCTGTCGCCATGTGCCAGTGGTTGGGTTAGCGGTTTCAAAGCGAGCTTTTCGGGATAATTCTCTTTCGCAATAAAACCGGTAACAGTAGCCAGTTTTTCCACAGGCATATTATTAGCTTGAATGCGCGCTACGTGGGTCTTATTGGGATTTTTCAAAATATTGGCAATAATGCCCTCGCCCATAATTGCCCCTTGATCATCCACCAAATAGACTTCCGATTTTTCGACCGCATTGTACTCAAATGGCAGCACAACACTGTTGCGCACAAGGTTGTAGCCGAAAATAGCCAGTCCCGGGCATTTGGATACGCACTTCATGCAGCCAATACATTTATCATAATCAATCACTGGCGTTGATGAAGTACTGTTTTTGGTAATTGCGCCGTAAGCACACGCAAATGAACAGGGATTACATGCAAATCCATAGCGGCAATTGACTACTACATAAGGCTTTTGAGCGCGTTTTGCATCGGGATGCGCTACCTCCTTCAGTATTTCTACCGGATGCTGTTGCGACTCAATATACTCTTTCGAGAGAGAGAGGTAGTCGCTATAATTCACCCGTTTTTTGTATTGCATGGCAATCTCCATCGCCGCCTGCTTGCCTTTTAACACGGCACAAGTTCCCTCGCCGACTCTAATGGCATCGCCGGCGCCAATTACATTAGCACCAAATACAATTTTCCCTTTTGTAAGCAGTTGATCATCGGGGATTAAACCCGTGCAAATATTGATAATGTCAATATTGTCAATTAACTTTTCAGTGCCGGAGACAGGTTTAAAATTCTTACATTCGGCAATTACGGCGCCGGTTATGGCGGTATGGTCGGCATTGGGAACCGCTTTTACCAGAATGTGTGAAGTGAGTATGGGAATGGCAAGGCGGCGCACTCTATTGGCCTGCACAGGGAAACCGCCTTCTCTATCCATAGCCTCGAGAATAGCAACCACTTGTGCACCGGCTTGAAATGCCTGATAAGAAGTAAGATAACCTATATTGCCTGCGCCTACCGACAAAATACGTTTACCTAACAGGGTGTGTTCTACATTCATCATTTTTTGTACCACTGCAGCGGTATATACACCCGGCAAATCATCATTTTCAAACGAGGGCATAAAGGGCACTGCTCCTGTGGCCACGACCAAATATTCAGCATCCACATAGAAAAGTGAATCATCGGTAAGGTTTTTGACTGCCACACGTTTCCCCTCCAAAATATCCCAAACGGTAGCATTGAGGATAATTCCGGCGTGGTCGTCTCCGGCCAGCATTGCAGCAATATCGAAACCACGCATCGCACCATATTTTTGTTCTTTTTCAAAGAAGAAAAATTGGTGTGTCTGCATATTAAACTGCCCGCCAATTCGGTCATTATTATCAATCACCACATTAGCAATATTGTACCTGTTCAACTCTTCGCGGCACGCCAACCCTGCAGGGCCTGCCCCAATAATACAGACCTGCGTTTTGTAAATTTTTACCGTCTTCTGAGAAACAGCAGGCTCTACAGCAGGCATATATTCCTGTGGCAGTTCCCGTACTTCTTTTACTCCATCAACCTTTGTAATACAAATACGCTTCACTTTACCATCCACCAGCATTTCGCAAGCGCCACATTTTCCTATGCCGCAAGCCAGGCTGCGCTCTCGCTGGTTATGGCTATGGCTGTGTATCGGTTTTCCGGCCTGATGCAAAGCTGCAGCAATAGTGTAGCCCTTATATCCAACCACTTTTTGATCATTAAAAATAAAAGCATGTTCCTCTGTTTTTGGAATATCCAGGATAGGATGCTGCTCAAGTTTATTCATTATTTTTCTTTATTTATTTGTTATTTAAGTATTTATGTCCGAATTATTCAAGATAAGTCAAGGCAGCAAATATACGATTTTTCTAAAATTTCATTTTTACCACTATCAAAAAACGAAAAAACAGTTTCTAACATAAAAATGCAGATTATCGCTCAATAATATTGTCGAAAAATCAAACTCTCGCTAAAGCAGATACTGTTCCTGTTCCATTGCTACAACAAGCATCATGTCTTCAATGACGGTATGAAAAACAGAAAACGGTAAAATCTCTTTTGAGGGCAGTGTAATGTTTCCTCTCTGCTGTTCTGCCTCAATTGTAATTGCCTGTACAAAATCAATGTCTCCCCGCGCATACAGCTTACAGGCAGCCTCTTTGGCGCACCAGATATAGGTGGGCAAATGAGAAATTGAGGCTACTTCGGGAAGCGGCGCCGAAACGGGCGGCATAAAACGAGGGTAGAGACGAGTTATTCTGTCGCTAATTTTTTCAAGATCAAGACCTACAGGTGTCTCACAAGAAAAGGCGGCGGCAGCATAAGCGCCGGAATGAGCAAACGAAACAAAACCCTGTGTAATCTGTGGAGCGCCAATACTCGAATAGCGAATTTCTATCCTATCGGTTTGCAACAGAAATGCCAGCGCGTGACGACAAGCTAATCGCTCCAAACGCCGCTTGGCAAGTGAAAATGATTGTAATTTTTCCATATCACTGTTTAACAGTAATATGTTGTTGTATAGAAACTCTTCCGTTTCGGTTATTCTCCAAACGGCCACAGAGACGGAAGAGTCAATGTTCCGGTGAAAAATAATTGGCATACTATTCCATATCATCTGCCTCTATATCAGAGGACTTATTATGTTGATTTATTTTTCGTATTTCTTTGTTATTCATTTTTTTATGTTGCTTGTCTTTCATTTTCAACAACTGTTTTTTCAAGGCTTCAACCACTACATCCACAGATTCTTCAAAACTTGCAGATGTTTTGGATGCAATAGCGTCATTACCTCTAATTTTCACGCGAACTTCGGCAGTTTTGTTTTCGTTCCCTTCACAATTCTCGAGTTTCAGGATTACATCTGCGCCGATAATTCCTTCGTGCACTTTGATTAATTTTCCCACTTTGTCATTAATGAAATTTTCGAGCTTTTGGTCTGCTTTGAAATGTAAAGATGCAATTTTTATATTCATAGTTAACCTCCTTTTTATGCCCTTGGATGGGCTTGTTTATATATATTCTTCAATTTTTCAATGGAATTATGGGTATAAATCTGCGTGGCTGCCAAACTTGAATGCCCCAAAATCTCCTTTAGTGCATTTATATCCGCACCGTTATTCAACAGATGCGTGGCAAAAGTGTGCCTTATTATGTGCGGACTTCGTTTGTCAATTCTAGTTACCATATCCAAATATTTTCTGATAATAAGATAAACGGCTTTCGGATAAAGCGGCCGACCTTTTATAGTAACAAAGACCAGAGTATTATTGTTTAATTGACCATATTTTTCTTCATAAAGGGAAAAATAACGCATAAGCGTGTTTCGTACTGTATAGCCAAAAGGAATCAGGCGTTCTTTATTGCGTTTGCCCAGCACTTTAACCCTGTTTTCGTATAAATCAATATCATTTTTAGTAAGATGAATAAGTTCGGAAAGACGCATTCCTGTGGCATAAAACAATTCAATTATAGTGCGATCGCGCCATCCTTCAAAATTTTCCTCAAACAACTCGGCGGTAAAAAGCGTATTCATATCCTGTTCTTCTACAAATTGCGGCAATCGCTTCGCCATTTTCAGAGAGCTAATTTGCACCATCGGATTCTTTGCAAGATGCTGAATTTTAACGTAATAATTAAAAAATGCTTTAAGCGCACTCAATTTGCGATTTATAGAGCGTGCTTCTTTTTTTTCTTCCACTAGAGTTAAAATCCATGTGCGGATAATAGAAGCGTCTATTTGTTCAAGCTGTTCAATTTGGAAAAAATCTCGGGTGTAATTGAAAAATTGTGTTAAATCGCTTTGATAAGCCAAAATCGTATTTATGGAACTTCTTTTTTCATATTTGAGACAGTTAATAAATTGGGTAAGTGCTTCCATAGCATGATTAAATTTAATCGGTACAAAAATACGGAAAAAAAGAATACAAAAAAACGCTCGAAAGATTTTTCAAGCGCCTCTTTTGGTGTAAAAACAATCTCAATTATTCCATCTCTTGATCTCTCAATTTTTGAACATAGATTGCTTTTAATCGTTGTTCCCTCGCAGTAACGCTGGGTTTAGTGAATTTTTGTCTGTTACGCAATTCTCTAATCATGCCGATTTTTTCAACTTTTCTTTTTAATTTTTTCAGGGCTCTGTCAATAGTATCGCCCTCTTTTACAGGAACAATGATCATAAAAAATACCTCTTTCTTTTTTAATTTAAATACTAATCCTTTTAGGCGGCAAAAATACAACTTTTTTTGACATGTTCGTTTTTTTTCCGAAAGTTGATAATTGCGAATTCTTGCTTCTCAAATTTTACATGCCAAATCCCCGTAATGTATTTATAAGAAAAGTTGTTCATAATCAAATAAATGATTATATTTAATTGTTTGATAAACAATTAAATGCATGAATGATTTCAGTGCAAATTACGGTAAAATTTTGGACATATTACAGTAGAGAAGAAAAAGAACTTTTTAAATTAAATTCGGATTCCCAAATTAGAAATTCCAATGCGTTCCAGTCAGAAAAAATCAGCGGATATGGGTACGTATTTTCCGCAAAGAATAGGGCGTTTCGAGGATAAAATTCTCAACTACCCTTTAGCTACAAAATAAATACCAATCATAATGATGATTACGCCAACCCACCGCGTGAGTGGAATGGCTTCATGAAAAATAAATTGAGCAGCCAGCAGGCCAATGATGTAGCTAATGCCCAAAAACGGGTAGGCAAGGCTAAACTCATATTTTTTCAGCACATACATCCACACCACCATAGCAGTAAGGGCGCATAGACCGGAAACGGCAAACTGCCAAGTGGTAAACACGGTCTTAAAATAGCCCCAAGTCCAACTGAATTTACCGAAGCAGGTTACTGCAATTTTCAGTAGTGATTGGGCTGCTACAAGCAGAATGCTTTGTATTAAGATTAAGATAGTTAATAGCCACATGACGACAGCAAAATAAGAGAATAGTTTTTATTTTTATAATGATTAAAGAGCAGCAGATGTCTGATTTTTGTAGTTTGCACATTGTTTAACCGCTGTATATCAGGAATTTTTCCGTTTTTCAATATGGAAGCGGCGCTCCAAAGGCCAAAAGCTGGCGCAGTAAAAAACTCGCCACACAAATTTTTATAGGATGCATAAGTGCTGTGGGCAAACTGCTTGCGATGAATCTCGTGGTAAAGCGGATCAGTGAGGCAATCGCCACTATTGCCACAAAGGAACACATCTATATCACTGCTGTTCAAATTATTGCGATTCAAAAATTGTTCAATTTGTTGGAGTAATGCTTCCGATCCCTTTATGTTATAAAAGAGTTGCATGTCTTTAATTTCTGCATAGTTACGATCATTTTCCTCATCGCTCATCAGAAAACATATACTCCCTTCGCCGGCTAAAGCACCCGCCGTTTGACTGTCAGAACCGGTACATATAGTCAGACTATTATGCACTTGCTCTTTCCAGAAATGGAGTTTTTGAAGCTGCACAAAATAGAGAGGTGTCATCTCATCGTGCCCCCCCACCAAAGCCGTGTGAATACGGCAGGTTTTAAAAAGCACAAAAGCATCCATCAGAGCTGTTTCAAACGATATGCCGCGATGGGTGTAAGTATTGTTATAACTGTGGCATTTCAGAAAAATGGCAATTTGTGAACTGATAGTATTATGTGTCGATTGGATAAAATAGGTGGGTTGCAGAAATTTCTCATTATTATCAATTATAGCCGACAAAAACTTTTCGGTATCCTCAATACAGCCTAATCCCGTACCGGAAATGATAGCTTCAGGCTGCTCAATGCCACCCTCCTGCAAGCATACCATTGAAGAGACCACTGCCCGCTTGATGATGCGACTCATACGACGCATCATCATAGGATTGAGATATGATTTAAAGTCAGGCTCTATACAACGCACGTGAGGCTCGGCATAAGCTATTGCCTGTTCAAGAGACGATTTGCCCAAAGTGTCCTGTATTGAAATATTGCCTATAGCTCTGATATATATTGACATAGATGTTGATATCAATAATTTACATTAGAACAAATAATAGATGAATTATTGCCGCCAAATCCAAATGAATTATTGAGCAGATGCCGTATTGTTACATTTTCGGTAAACCGTTCCACTGGATTAAATGACAATTGATGCATCTGTTGGGTAAAATTGAGGTTGGGTGGTAAAAATCGATATTGCATGGCCAGCAGAGAGATAACCATCTCCACACTGCCGGCTGCGCTGGTAGTATGACCGGTAAACCCTTTGGTGGAACTGATAGGCGGAATATGAGCACCAAAAAGATTCATCACAGCTGTTCCTTCCGATTCGTCGTTATTGTCCGTACCGGTCCCATGTGCACTGATATAGTCGATATCAGCAGGTTCCAAGGCGCTCATCTCAAGCGCTTGCTGCATGGCCATCGTAGCGCCTTTTCCATCGGGCGAGGAAGCAGTTTGGTGATAGGCATCGCAGGCATTGCCCCAGCCTGCAACTGCAGCTATGGGCTTTACTTCCCGCTGCTGTACCACTTTTTCGCTTTCGAGCACGAGATAGGCAGCTCCTTCGCCGAGATTAAGCCCTGCGCGGGTCTCATCAAACGGGCGACAAGGATTCTTATCCAAAATCATCAGCGTATTAAAGCCATTGAGATGAAACTTGGTCAGGCATTCCGTACCGCCGGCTATTGCTACATCGAGGAAGCCTGCCTTTATCATATTGTAGGCCAAAATCAACGTGTTTACAGCCGATGAACAGGCAGTAGCGGTAGTCGAAACGTAGTCGAAGCATCCGATGTAGTCGGCAATTTTTTCTGAACATGCGCCACAATCGTGTGCCGCAATGTAGGGTGTATAGGCATCGCTTTGGGGATTAATAAAATCCTTGTAATATTGTTCACTGCGCTCCATTCCACCTACAGTAGTGCCGTTTAGAAAACCAAGGCGCAACATTTCCGGCAGATTGTCTTTCAGGCCGGCAGCATGAAAAGCTTCCCGTGCAGCCAAAATTCCCAATAATGAAGTTCTTGTAATCACTTCATTATCCGAAAATTCGAGCATTTTCCGTATTTCTTCATCCGATAGCGGCACTTCGGCGCAAGGAATATCACTGTGATTGGTCTGTAAATATTTTAACTGCCCAACGCCTGATTTTGCGGTACGCAATGCCTGTACTGTTTCGGTAGTACCTATGCCCAAGCCCGATACAATACCCAATCCGGTAACATAAACTTTTTGCGACATTTGTTATTTCTTATGCGCTTCGATATAGGTTGCCATAGATTTTACGGATGCAAAAATTTCGCGTCCCTGATTAGGATTTTCTAATTTAATACCCCAATTTTTTTCCATTAAAACTATCAATTCGAGAGCATCAATAGAGTCTAAACCCAACCCTTCGCCAAATAAAGGAGCATCATCCGCAATATCATCAGGGGTTACGCCTTCGAGATTTAACACATTAATAATCTCATTCTTAAGCTGTAAAATTAACTCGTCCATATATTTACTAAATTCGTATTAAATGAAGGTGCAAAAATACGCAATTATTGCATATAGTCGATGATCGCCTATTTGCCCCATTTACCGAATACGGCATCGCTCATTACCACACGCACTTGCACTCCGTAATTGAGCGCTACACCGGTATAGCCGGGCAGGTGAATACTGCTGGCCAAAAGATGAAAGACAGGGTCGAGCGAGATATATTTGTTGCACACAATTTTGAGACCGGCTGCCACTACAAATCCGTAACCCGCGCCGCCATAGAGTGGCTTGTTTTCGGTGAGTTGCACGCCCGGTACATAATTTGCTCCATTGTAAATATCGAGCAAGTTGTAGGGCGTTTTCTCAATATAAGCATCAAAACTCTTGACACGCACATAGTTAAACTGTACACCCATCTCTAAAAAAGGCTTGAATATTTTATGCGGATGAAAGAGACAGGATACTGATAAATCAATCATTGACCGGTCTTCTTTTGCTATTAATGACTCTTCTACATAATTGTAGCGGATATTGCTCGGCGGCGCATCAAAATAGAGAAAGAATGGTGTTGAGGCAGTCAATCGCGAAAAGGTGTAGTTTAAACTTAGTCCCCAATTTTTATTGAATTTATACTTTATCTCCAATGAAATCAACATGGCCACCTTGTAAGCTACATTGCCGGGATAGTCTTTTAAATAAACCGAATCGCTTACATAAGCGTAGTTATCTTTCACTTTTTGGTTAATCTCATCATACCAGTATTTATTACTGAAAATGTAGTTAAGCGGGCACTCATTGTCGGGCTTGCCACTGTAGTAGGCAGCGTTATATTTGTTGCCAAAAAAGATGCCACCGCCAATGGCAAAATCAAAACCCTTATCACGCAAATTCGAGGTGTCCTTTTGGGCAAAAGAGAGTGTATAAATTGTTGATAATAAGAAAAACAGTGTTATAATTTTCGATTTCATGCTGATAATAATATTCGGAGTTACAGCGTTTGCAGCCATTTTATAAATTCAAAACGCCATTTAGCCGTTTCGCTACCTCGTTTTTCACTCATGCCATAACCGTGTCCACCTGTTTCATAAAGCAGAAATTTATGTTTTATATTTTTATCTGTCAACGCCTTATCAAGGATTACGCTATTTTGATAGAGTACTACCGGGTCATCTTTAGCCGTAACTAAAAAAACAGGGGGCATATCGGCTGGAATATTGAGTTCCAACGAAAACCTGTCCACATCGGCTTGGGTGTAATGTTTGCTCAGCAGACATTCCCTGGAGTGATGATGTGCCAAACTGTCTTGCATGGAAACCACCGGATAAACCGGAACGATAAAATCGGGGCGCAAGCTGGCCTGACTTGTAATGCCGCGTTGAATTAAAAAATTGTTGCGGGCAAAAACGCCAGCCATCGTAACCAGATGTCCGCCAGCCGAGAAGCCCATTACACCCAATTTATCCTGTCGGATATGAAATGCGGCGGCATTGTCGCGCACATATTGAATTGCGCGTTGCAAATCCTCAATCATGGCAGGGTGATGGTATCCGTGCATGCCCACGCGATAGCGCAACACAAAAGCAGTAATGCCTTGTGTATTCAGCCATTCGGCCACTTGATAGCCTTCGTGAGGCAGTCCCAAATGGTGGTAGCTGCCACCCGGACAAACAATGATACCCATACCTGTAGCTATGGAATCGGGTGCGGGATAGACATAAAGGCGTGTGCGTTCATTTTGCATCCCTTCAACGCCTTTCCATAACCGTATTGGCTTTGGCTGGGCAACAGCAAAGAAGGCTAATCCAGCAAAAATTAGCGACATCAAAAGCCTTTTTTGCATGCTATTTTTTTGTATTTTTAATAATACATTTGGCTAAACCGTCGCCAGTTGTGCCGAATGCACTGCAAATTCTACGATTTTCTACAAACATATCGCCCAAATCATAAGAGCCGGTCTTGGCTTTGGTGATTGAAATGCGTGCCAATACTGTTGATTCTCCGGTTTTGGTAATTACGACTTCCATTTCTACTTCAGCAGGTTGAGAAAAAGGGCCAGCAGCAACACCAATGTTTACAATATGAATAGCCTTGCAGGTAGCAGTATAGTTGGCATTTTCCATATCATAGCCGGCAGTAAGACCAATTTTAGAGGCTTCCCCATTAAAATCGTTAAACCAGCGCGGCTCATAAAGGTCGGTGCGGTCGGTAGTTTCCCAGGCGGTTTTCCACTCGTCTCCTTCTCCTTTTTTCTCTTTATTTTTCTCAGCCACCTGTTGGGTTACAAATTTCTTTTCGGGGCTATTTTCCACTTTTAAGTTAGTGTAATCGAACACTACATTCAGTTCGGTTTCCCCTTTGAGACCAGATAAAGTACCCTCTAAAATTTTGTACTTTTGAGCATTAACTCCCAGTATGGTCATAACAATAACAATAAATAACAGTCCTGTTTTTTTCATATCTAATTTAATTAAATGATTAAGGTGCAAAAATAGAAAAAATATTTGAATTGGAGTAATGCTCTTTTAAAATTGTGTTCCATAAATTATACCCATAGTTTTATAAGATATTTCAATTTTCAAATCTGGTTTTCAGCAACGACTACTTTTTATCTTTTGTTTGATTTTTCTTGCGGCGGTAGTTGGCTATAAAATCCTTATTATTGTTAAATTCCTGCCGAAAAATAATTGAAACGCCTACTCCCTGCGAGTTGCGTGTGGTGAGGTTATCCAGTGAATACTGGTCGTTAAAATTAAACAGTTTAAAGCGCCAGTTTCCCTCTTCATTAATCATGTATTCGAAATTAAAGTCCACCATAAAGTTGCCGGTAGTAGTGCTCACATTTTTATTATCCGCATAGTTTAAATTGGTTTCTAAAATAGCGCGATTGTTAAATAGCGGAATGGTAACATTGCCGCCATATTCGGCCGCATACAGTTCGTCGGCAATTTTGTAATTGACTCCAATTTTGGCAAATTTGAGATTTTGCGACAATATGTTGCCAATAACGCCTGACATCATGGCTACGCCTGTATTTTCCAATGTATTGGAAATAACCATATTGCCGGCATCATTATTATTATTTTGCGGTAAAAAACGGTCGGTGAGCAGCAGTGCAAAAAACTGTTTAGCGCTATTTTGAGGATTGGTAGTGTCAATGGCCGACATCAGGATGCTGTTGATTTCGTTGTTGCTGTTGGGCAGGCTGAATGAAAAGCCAATTGTGGGATCAAAGAGACTGCCGTTCAGGTTGAGGTAGGCGTTCACACGGTTGCTGCGTGCCAGGCCGGCCATGTCATTGGGCAAAATGTCGGTTAAAGAAACGTTATTGGCGGTATGTACGGCCTGTAATGTAATGCGCGAGTTATCAACAGGGCCGTTAAAACTGATTATACCACCGGGCATGAGCGTCAATCGACGATTTAAAATATCTTTCAAGGCCAGGATAAATTCACCGGAGACTAACGTAAGGTCGCCGTTGAGTTGCAATTCGCTACTGGTATTGTAACCCACGCGCAACGGGCCGATGGCGGTAGCACGCACACTGCCTCCGATAGAGGGATCGAGAATAAGGTTTACCACTGCATCTTTTGTAATATTAAAGATGAAATCCATATCCAGTATCATGGAGGAGGCCTCCTGTTGTTTTGTAGCGGATTCGGTATTAATTTTAAATCGAATCCCCTGTGTTTCAGATACTTTTTCGGAAAAAGTGAGCGGCAGGTAGAACATTGTACCCGGTAGGGTACGCAAGTTGCTTGCTTTAAAATTGAGTTGAGCGGCATCGCCGACAATGGATACATGCCCGGCCACAAAACCGTCGCCGTAAAAATAGACATCGCTACTGCGGGGTGCGTTGAGTGCCATAATACGCTCTGTTTCCACATTAAGATTGAGTTTAAAATCTTTAAAATTATGATGAAAAACAGTCCCCGAAAGATAGGCTTCATTCTTATCACGGTCTTTCAGAATCACATTATCAAATTTTATACCGCTTTGGTCAAATTCAATAATCTGGTTTTGAATGGTATATATTGTGTTGAGTGCCTTGATTCCCATGCGGGCATTCTGCACAATAACCGTACCGTCAAAATAGATAGAGTCGGGTTTGGCTACAAAGGTAAGGTCACCAGAAGCCATACCTGAAATGTGCTGACTGAATGCGGAGAAAAAAGGCGCTAAGAATCCGATATTGAGCGTATCGATGTCGCCATTGACCGTAAAGATTTTTTTATCGGGAAGATAGTAGCCTTTTAAATCGGCCATGCGGCGAGGTTCACTTCTAAAATCCTGTACGCTATAGTCGTCAATCATTGTAGAATTTACCGGCTCGTCTCTCAGGAAAATACCCCCCGAAAAACCCATTGCACCCTTTGTATTGGCAGCGGCTACAGCAAAAAGATTGCCAAACGATGCGTCATTGAAAATGAAGTCGCTTACACAAGCGCGTCCTGTAAATACTCGCTGTCGATTAGGCAGCATTGCATAGATAAATTCAGCCGAAGCATCTCCTTCAAAATGCATTTTCATATTGTCGGTAAACTTATTTATCAGGCTCATATCCATATGCCTGGCATTGATTTTCAAGTTATCTTCCATATTTTGAGAAATGGCGCCATCCAATTCAATCGAGCTTTCATCGCTTACCAGTTTTACCTCATCAAAAACAAAGTTTTCTTTACCCAAAACGATGCGGTCACGCCCTTTAAATTGCCATTCTTTATCTTTAATGAAGATGGAAGAATGGGTTATGCTGGCAACAATGTTTTGATTGTCAATGGCTTCAAAATCTCCGGAAAGAGAAGAGGAATAGGTGGATATGTTTTCGGGATTGAACCATGACAAGCTATAATTTACGCGATTATTGCCCACGTGTGCCGTCAAATCAATGTCTTTGAAAGCGAATTGTCCTTCGCCCATTTTCACTGTGCCGGTATCTATATGCACATCTGTCACAAAGTTGTCAGTTGCTGCATTTTCGCCTTTCACCTTTAATCCATAGACTCTAATTCGATCCTGCAGTGTTATTTGCGGTACATCTGCCGAAATTGACTGGCTTTTGCTGTCATTGTGGAAATAGACCGATGAACGCGGCGCAATTCGCAATTCGGGCATAAACATGGCTAACAGAGAGCGGATTCTATAGGTCTCAATTGCAAAATCCATGTACTTTTCATCATCAGGTTGAGTGACGGAAGGGGCTGTTTCTTTGGGTAATGTTTTCGGACGTGCCGGCAGAAAATTAGGCAGATATCTGTAGGCTACGCCAATCAGGCTGTCTGCAAGTTCGTTAAGTGCATAATTGGTTGTTAATGAAGCATTAAATAAGCTGGAGACAAAATTATACTTATGCAAGCTGCTTGTATTGATAACGGTAAGGCGCAGCCGCTCGCCCGAAACCTTTAATGGCTGCTGCTCGGTTGGACTTTGTTGTGTCGGTGCTTGTGTTATGGAAAGGCCATCAATAGCAATGTAGCCATTTACATTATCGATTTTATGTCCCGACAGACGCATTGCTACCTCACTGGCTGACAATGTCATGTTGGGCTTTTCGCGAAGAAAGGCTACCGCTTTATCCAACCCGTTTCGGAGTGTTGCGGGCAGGTTATAGTTGGTGAACAATTTTGTCAAGTCAATATTTTGCAAACTGAGCGCTACATCCAGGAGGGGTTTTTCGGGAGTCAGATCTATTAATCCGTCAAGCGAAAAATCGCAATGCACATCATGGCTTATAATTTTAGCTTTCGCCTTTTTATGTTTAAGCTGGCTCTCTATTTCAATATCCTGATAGCGATGGCCGCCGAAATCCAAATGAGAAACATTTGCGTCTATTTGAGCCTGAAGCGATTTTATGTTTAATTCAGGCTTATTGGGCAGCGAAGCCTGTAACCGGACGTTAAGTGCTACCTGATTGAAAAGTTTTTGATTATGGAGCAGTGCGCCCAAATTAAGGCCGACAGAAGTGACCTTGCCCTGGTAAAGCAACTTGTCTTCCTGCGTTTTGGAGGAGAGTGCAATCTCCGCATTCCCGATATTGGAAATCAGGTTTATTCTGGTATCAAAATCACGGACGGTGCCATGAAAGTAGCCGTCTGCCTTAACATTTGCTAATCCGTTTAATTTTGTCAACTGCGCCAGTGATTTATCCTGTGGCAGCTTAAAAAAAGCAAGGTCGGCCATGTCCAAATTCGATTCATTGAGCGTGAGGCGACAGGCTGGGGGACGTTCACTAACTACATCGTCAATTTCAAGATCGCCTTTTAGCCAGGTGCGGCTTCCGAAGCAGGCAAAAATATTTTCTATTTTAAGCGCATTTATCTGTCCGTGAATATTACCCATAAGCGCTATTCGATTATCCATGCCGCGCAATTTTGGCGCAAAGCGGGCTACATCCTTAATATTTACCATGGAGGGATGGATTTGCGCGTCAAACCGCACGCTGTCCACAAAATTACTGTAATCCGACCAGTCGTTATAGTGAAGGGCAAAATCGAGATAAGCGTTGCTGTTGGGGGTAACAATGTGTGTGCCGGCAAGGGTGAGCCCGAATTGATTTATCCGAAAACGCCCCGATAGCTTGCTCAGTTCAAAGCCCGTATATTGCTTTAAGGATATTTGCGTTATAAATGCCCTGATTTCAAATGTTTCTGCAAGATTTTCCAGGTTGAAATCGGCCGTTTTCAGATTCATATCTTTTAGTTCAAAGAATCCGTAGTCCATAATTCCCTGATTATCGTCTAATTTTACATTCTCATTTTGATATAGAAAACGGCTCTCTTCCATATCAATATAGTCGAAATGGATAAGAAAAAGCGATCTTGTCTTTTTGTCAGGATTCTTTAAATGTTCTGCCCACATGGCAATATTAACGCGCTCTTCGCCGGAATATTTCTGCAGCGTTACTTCTGCATGCCTTACTGTTGTAGCCCCGAAGTATATTTTAAAAGGATTGATGCTCAATGAGGTGATTCGCGATTTGATGTAGGGCACATAAATCATTTTGTTGCTTTTGTGATCTTTGAATGTAACGTCGATGCCAATAAAGCGCAACGTGGGCGTAATGTAAATATGCTTGATGAAAAATTCGCTTTGCATTTTACGGCTTAGCGCCGATGTAACCTTTTCAACGATTGCGGTTTGCACGGGTGGAAGGCAGACAATTCCAACTATTAGCAAATCAAGAGCAATAAGGATTCCTACTACCCAAAGCACTACTTTGCCGATTTTCCCAATTTTTTTTGTAATTTTGCGTTCCAAAATAATCGTTTATGCCCGTTTATATATTAGGTATTGAATCTTCCTGTGATGACACTTCTGCCGCTGTTTTATGCGATACTGCCATTTTGTCGAAT
>JAISAD010000001.1 GCA_031266895.1 Bacteroidales bacterium | reverse complement strand
CAATTGGCTTGCCAATTGCTCAACTGGAGCATACCGGCGGCCAGCACTTCATTGATTGGAGCAGGATGGTTGGAAACCTTATAGCCCCTTTTGTGCAACGACTCGCCCGAACTGTCTAGAAAAAGCGTAGCGCTGTCGTGAAAAATATGGAGATGGAACTGCACATCGGGTGATTCTCTGTTTACGGAAGGACGCTTGCCGAATCTGTCCCGAAAACGGTCACAAATCGCATCTTTAGCCAGCATGGCAGCAAAAAGTGGGGTTTTAAAGATTGAATCGTGCATGGTAACACTCACAGCTAATGTGCCATTAGGAGCCAAATAGCGTTCGGCTTCAAAATCGAATAATGCTTCATAAAACTGCTTATTGTTGTGAAAAGAGAAAGAAGTCATTTCCCATAAAACACGTAATGCGGTGAAAGAGAAGTAATTAATTCGATAAAGCAGGGCAAAATCACCTTCAAAACCTACAGATCGTTTCATCGGTTGACAATTTTCGGCTCCCAGTGCTGTCAATTCTCTGCAAAGCACCTCTTCCAAACCTGAAAAAGTCTTGGCTATAAACTTAAATCTCATATTCATTTTGCATCATTTTTCCTTTAAATCATCCAAAATTGGAACTGCAAAGATACAAAGAAAATGGTTTTCTCATTCTTTTTTAACTAAAAAATGAAATAACTTTGACCTTGAAAAATAAAAAAATGAAATTATATTATTGATTATGAGCAAGATACGATTATTTCAGAAAAAAGTTTTTATAAATCGTCCAAGATATCAAGAATTATGATTATTTTTGCAAACGATAAAACAAGAAATTAATTAAAGTAAAAACTAAGATAAATTAAGACTATGAAAAGCGAAAAAGGAAAAATCATGTTGGTAGAAGATAGCCAAAATTTACGCTATGTTCTGAAAGATTATTTGGAAATGTTAGGCTATGACGTCATGGATTTCAGTGATGGTACAAGTGCATTGAGAGCTTTTAATAAAGGCAATTTCGATATTTGTATTTTTGATGTAATGATGCCTGATAAAGACGGATTTACATTGATTCAGGAAGTTCGTAAAATCGACAAGGAAATCCCTGTCGTGTTTTTGACAGCCAAAGCCAGCAAAGAAGACAAGGTGAAAGGCTTCAAATTGGGCTGCGATGACTATATTGCCAAACCTTTCAGCACGGAAGAGTTGGCATTGCGTATTGAGGCCATTTTGAGAAGAACTAAACACAGTGGATATAAGATCAGCGATCTTTATCAGGAAATGGTGTACAAATTCGGTGATTTTGTATTCAACTACAGTGCATTACAATTAGATCATCCGACCGTAAGCAGATCCTTGACCCGTAAGGAAGCCGAACTGTTGAAATTGTTGTGTGAACACCAAAATAAACTTTTGCCACGCGAAATTATTTTGAAGGAGATTTGGGGAGACGAAGATTATTCGGTAGGCAGAAGTATGGATGTATTTCTCACCAAACTGCGTTCTTACATTAACATTGAAAAAGTTCCGGAAGAGAATTTGAATCCTAATGGTGGCAGACGTAACAAATATAAACCCGGTTTTGAACCGAAAGTGGAGATTTGCAACGTGCATGGTACAGGGTTTATACTTAAAGTAAAAAAATAAAGTAAAGCATGTTCATGAAAGACCTTGTTTCGACAAGGTCTTTTTCTTTTTTAGGGATGCTTTGTGCATAAAGTCTACCTAAATAGAGTTTCTTATAATTTAAAGAGTAATGATTGTTGACAAACTTTTTGAGAAAGTGGCTGCCAATGGCCACGTGTGCGTAGGCTTGGATACCGACTATAGCTATCTGCCTGCCGATTTTGCCGCACGTTATAATACTGTTGATGAGGCGATTTTTGCGTTTAATAGTCAATTGATTGAAGCTACCTTTGATGTAGCCGCCTGCTTTAAAGTACAGATTGCTTACTACGAAGCCTGTGGAATAGCTGGCATGGAAGCCTACAGAAAGACAATGCAACTGCTGCGCACCAAAGGAGCGATAGTGATTGCCGATGTGAAACGCGGCGATATTGCCAAAACGGCAGAAATGTATGCCAAAGCGCATTTTGAAGGTGATTTTGAAAGCGATTTTATCACACTCAATCCTTATATGGGTTTGGACAGCTTGCAGCCTTATCTGCCTTACGTGAGGGAGAAAAATAAAGGACTTTTCATATTGATACGTACCTCTAACGAGGGCGCAAAAGATATTGAATATCTGCCGCTGACACAAAATAGGTGTGTTTATCACGAAGTTGGTGAGAAAATTAATGCGTTGGGGAAAAATTATCTCGGTACATGCGGTTTTTCTGCCGTAGGAGGTGTAATGGGTTGTACCCATGCCGATGAAGCTCGAGAAATGCGCAATACCTTGGACAGCACTTTCTTCCTCATTCCAGGATATGGTGCACAAGGCGGCAAAGCCGAAGATATTGCCCTCTACTTAAAGAGTGGTAATGGTGGTGTGGTTAATGCTTCTCGCTCTATTTTATTGGCTTATAAAAAAACAGAAAATGGAGAACCCCATTTCGCTGAATGCGCTCGCAACGAGGTACTACGCATGCAGGCAGAATTGTGGCAAGCCATAAGGCATTAGAATATCCGATTTCGAATCTTAGTGATGATTTTTTTTGTGTAAAGCGGAAAATCGGCTTTCATCATCCAGTCGTAGTAGGGTGGTTCCTTGCGAAATACCCATTCTACGGTTTTACCTTTGTATTTTCCAAAATTAAAAACCTCTTCGTCATATTCATTGAAAATGATATGGCCGGCAAAATCAACAAATCGAGAGTAGGTTGAAAAGCTGCTTAAATCTTTTACATTGCCGGTAATTGGGATCGATTTCTGACCGTCTTTATCTTCAAAAACAGCATTTTCATACATTTTTAATTGTCCCATTAACACGTCAAAAGTGGCTTGAGTATCAGATTCGGCAACGTGGGCATCGGATAATTCTTTATGACAGTAAAATTTATAAGCGGCTGACAGGGTACGTGGCTCCATGCGGTGATAAATATTCTGTACATCCACTGTATAGCGGTCACGCATATCAAATTCTTTGCCACAACGCAAAAATTCCTCTAATAACAGCGGAATATCGAATTTATTGGAGTTGTATCCGGCTAAATCGCTGTTGCTGATAAAAGCAGCAATTTCATCGGCAACCTGTGCAAAAGTGGGTTTATCTTTTACGTCAATATCGTAAATGCCATGCAACTCCGAACACTCCACAGGAATAGGCACCTGCGGATTAATTAGCATTGTTTTGGCAAGGTGTTCGCCGGAAGGCATGATTTTTAACATGTAAATTTCAACAATACGGTCTTTACCTACACTTAACCCTGTAGTTTCTACATCAAAAAATACAAGAGGGCGTTCTAATTTTAATTCCATTCAAATATCTTTATTGTTATTAATTAATTTTCACTACTTTAACCTGTCCTACTACTTGTGATTGCTGTAACAGTCGAATAATATAAATTCCGGAGGCACAATCTTTGAGTTGTATCACAGATTCTGAGCCTTCTATTTGCTGCTCTGCTACCTTTTTACCATACATGTCATATACGGCAGCTATGACAGGAGTAGCAATTGGGGCGGGCAGATTGTGAAGATTAACTGTTCCTGTAGTGGGATTTGGATAGGCGGTTAAGGAGGCTATAGGCATGATTTCTCTAATGGCGTCATCATTGGCAAATGCTTTGCCAACTACCGCTCTAATCATAGGCGCCCCTTTGAAAAAGGATTCTTCCCAGAGATTGTCTTTTTTATACCAAAAATTGCCTCGTGCCTCGCTGTTTTGATCAAAACCTACGTTAAGAAGGAGTGATTGTGTCTGTTTAAATCCGACATAAAACCGCCCTGATACAGCTACCGGTTCATCAAAATAGTAGTTGGAAAAATCTGTAAAATGTTCGCTGTGTCTTACTGTTTGGCTTGCTCTCTCGGCAATTACCTCACCCGGTTTGCCGTTATCATCATTCCAAGCCATCAACGTAAATTGGGCGCTCTCCTCATTATGTACAGGATTAAACCAAATGCGCACGCTACGCAATGTGTCGGGATGCTTCAAGTTGAATCCGCAAGCCAAATAGAGTTGAGGATTGGGAGAGTTGGTTTTAATGGTGTAACCCGATTCTGCCGTGCCGTCATCGTATGCAAAATAGTTATACAATTCCATGTTCAACATGCAAGTGTCGTTGCTGTGCCGCTCATCGCCCATGCCGCCGGTTACCTGAAAAATGTGCATTACTGTTATCAGGGCGCTGTCCTGCATGTCTGTAGGAATGGTAAACTCGGATTTAACTGTCGGCCTGGCATGATATGAATAGGTATGGAAGCCGTTAGGATAGTATGGATAAGCATTATAGCTATTGCAGAAATAGTCATAGACGTTGATAACGCCGTTTTTCAATACTTTGTAGGTATAATTTGTGAGTTTGGCACTTCCCGACAGGTTCGACAGTTTATTTTTTAATGTGTCAATCAAATCTCCATTGGAAAAATGACTCCATGGAACAGCTCTATACGTGGTTAATAGTGAAATAGACGGTTCTACGAAAGCTACATCGTTAGGATAAATGTCGTCGAAAGTGCGATTTTGATCTAATATCACATAGTCAATATGCCATTGATCTACATTGCTGGCCCAACTATTCATGCCCCCATCTTCAAGGCTGGCGTAGTTGCGAAAGCGAAACTGAAAATTATTGCGCAAATACCGGGCATCCAAAATCGGAATCATTACCTGCTTAAAATATTCCAGACTATTGTTTTGTATCCAACTATCAAGGGATTGTCCATTGCTTGACCAAACTTCATTCCATGTAGTCTCCGGGCCCCTTATGGAGTCACAAGGCAGCATAATGCTTTCATTGGGAAACATATTGGCTTCAAAAATGTAAATCAAATCAGGCAGAAACGGATTGACGAGAGTATCGCCCATCACGTATGAAGAGTCTAAAAGATAGAGGCAATAGGTATAGCCTAAAAAAATAGTATCGCCGGTTTCGTAACCGAATTCTAACACCAGTTTGTCATTGGTTTCGGGGGCATTTCCGATGCGCTCCCAGTTGACTGGTGGATTGGAAAACGAACCACCCCCGGGTTGATAATAAAAGCTAAAATAGAGCGAGTCGGATAGCCTCATTTCACGGTTAAGTAAAAAGTTGGTATCCAAACGGACAGGTTGCGAAGTAAGTGTGTCGGCCGGAAAAATAGCGGAAGAGGCGTGTGGATAGATTTTACCATCAGCCCCAATGGCATCCAGCGTTACTACACCGATAGAAGGGGCATTGACAGGGTAATTGTTATTGACAAAACCCATGCGGTCTTTCCACAGATTAGGGTCAGGATAGCCGGTATAATTGGAAAAATCATCTACAAAGGGCAGTTTGATAGCCTCTACGGATGATTTACTGCGTGTATTCGACATTTGATGCAATTTTTGCAAAAGGCTGTTTTCACCCAACCCGGTCAGCATCTCTTGTGCCGAAAGCCCGTTAAGCAATGCCATAGTTGCTATCCATACAGTTATTATCTTATATTTTATGCTGGTATTCATTATTTTTTTTCGTTAGTCAAAATTTATAATTTTACATTACTCTTTTTGAGTTGCGTATTCACTGCTGTATGACATATCTTTTCCCACCACCAAAATAACGGTTTCGCCCATACTGATTTCCGTACCTGCGGCAATAGCTCTTCCTTTATATAGCTGTTCGAGTACCAAATTTTCAAAAGGACTCTGTTTGTAGATAGGGCTTCCCATTTTCAACCCGAGTGCCGACAGCATAATTTCAGCTTGCCGCATTGACACGTCAATCAGGGGTGGCATTTTTATTTTAGGCGGTACGGCCGAAGAGACGGTGAGATAGACTTTCCGTCCCTTTTTTACATGCTCTTTCGGTAACGGATTCTGTTTGATAACTGAGCCGGCCGGTTGTGAGCAATCATATGTTTGATCGGTAACCACGATAATAAAATCGTTGGGCTGCTCTTTGATTAAAGTTTCCGACTGTTGCCCGATAAAATTCGGCATCTCAATTTCATCCCCGTGTCGGGTATAAATTTTCAAAAAAATAGAGCATATAATAAAAATTACCAGTACAATAGCAAAGGCCAGCAAGAGATGAAATCCCAACCGATGTGGCTTGAAAAAATTTGGTATTTTAGTTCCGGTTTTACTCATACAAGAAACGATGTTTGGTTAACTATAACAGCAAAAATTGATTTTTATTTTATTACATTCTCATATTCTCACAACTTTTGCCGTTTTAATCCTCACATTATTGATTCGCAATGTGCAGAAATAGATGCCGCGGGGTATCCATTCGTATGTGCGACCGATGTTGTCAATGATAATAATGTCTATTTTGGCAGCCGTTATGTTTTTCTTATTCATTTCACCATATCCACAGGACTATCAGCGTAGTTATACCCCATAACATGCAGGCGCACTTTTTGAGCAGTTATTTTTTGCTTAAAATGCTCCCAATTACGCTTCTCTTTGGGTGACCAAACCGCTTCCGACAGTGCCAGCAGACGCGGCAGCAGCATATATTCTACCTTTTGAGTATTAAAAAGAAATTCAGACCAAAGATTGCATTGGCCACCCAAGATGTGTTTAGCCTGCTCAGGTGTAAGCGAATCTTGCGGAATGGGTTCAAACTGATATGCTTTTTCTAATGGCAGATAGCCGCCAATGGACACCGGTTCGCTTTTTGGGTCGCCTTGATAATAGTCGAAATAACAGTGAGAAGCAGGAGCCATAATGGCATCGTTGCCATGTCGTGCTGCATAAATAGCGCCTTCTTGGCCACGCCATGACATAATGGTAGCTTTTTTGGATACGCCGCCATCCAAAATTTCATCCCATCCGATAATTTGCTTGCCCAAACTTGCTAAATACTGCTCTATTTCGATAACCATAGCGCTTTGCAACTGTTCCGGATTTTTAAGATGCAGTTTTTTCATCCGTTTGAGGCATTTTGGACATTTTTCCCAATTGCCTTTCAAAGCTTCGTCGCCACCAATATGAATATATGAACTGGAAAACAGCGGCACAATTTCATCCATTACATCTTTAAGAAATTGCATTACCGCCTCATTGCCGCCGCACAAAATGGCTTTAGGCGGCCAGTAGGGTCCCACGGGAATAGTGTAAGGGTAATCATCGCAAGCAAACTGTGGGTAAGCAACCAAAATAGCCGAACAGTGTCCGGGGATTTCTATTTCGGGAATAACCTCAATATGTCGCTGGGCAGCATAAGCCACGATGTCACGTACTTGCTCTTTAGTGTAAAAACCTCCATAGGTAGCTTTTTCGTTGGGTTGTGCCGGTTGTGCATGTATCCAATTGGTATCGCGAAACACACGCCAAGCCCCTATCTCAGTCAGGAGCGGGTACTTATCAATTTGAATGCGCCAGCCGTGATCATCGGTCAAATGCCAATGGAAGCGGTTCATTTTGTAGAGTGCCATGATGTCAAGATGCTTTTTGATATACTCGACGGGAAAGAAATGACGGCATACATCCAAATGGCTGCCTCGCCATTCAAAGCGAGGATTATCGGTAATTTCAACACCATACATGGAAAATTGCTCCTGTGGCTGTGCTATCAAATCGGCCGGAGTCAATTGTATTAAGGTTTGATAGCCGTAAAAGATACCGGAGGCACTATTGGCAATAATGCGTATTTCCTTGTTATTCACCGATATCCGATACCCTTCATCGCCTAATTCTTGGTCGTCATAAATCAATCGCTCAAACACGATGCAATTTTCGTTTTGAACATTAGCCGTATCGGGAACAAAGCCGAAAAAGTGTTGATAATTACTTATAATATAATGTACGGTAGGGTCGCATGGAAATAGATTTTCAAACCTTAACTTTGTGTCGGTATTTATAACGAAGTGATTTTCGGTTTCGCGCAATTGCATCGGTTCGGGCACAATTTGCATTTTTTGTGGCGGATTAATGGCAAAGGCTGCAGTAAAAACAGCAGTCATGGCCGCATTTAAGCAAAGGATTATCAACAGTTTTTTCATTATTTTAGTTTTTTTATCAATGTGCAAATGTACGAAAATTTTTGAATAAGGCGCAGATTGATATCTTATTTCGCCAAAAGTTACTAAACAAACAAGGCTGCTGCAATGGAATCGGCAAGCAGCAGTCCTGCAGCTGTCAATTTGATTTGATTATCTTGCTGCTGGTAAAAAGTGGAAGAGATATCTAACAATTGTTGCTGTAGCATTTTGTAGTATTTTGCTCCGAAATTCGATTTAATATAGTGCAGATTAATTCCTTTCTCAGTTCTTAATCCCAACATGATATATTCATTATAGCAGTTTTCCGGTGAAAGTTGTTCGGATTCCCAATAATTATTATGTGTTTGTAAATTGGAAATATAACGTTCCAAATGGGCTAAATTCCATCTTCTCATGGTCCCGGTAAAGGAATGAGCGGCCGGCCCCAAACCAAGATAGGGGGTAGAGTTCCAGTAAATGGAGTTGTGGCGTGAATGATACCCCTCTTTACAGTAATTTGATACCTCATATTGCCTGAAACCTGCCTTGACGATGGCTTGCTGCAATTCGGCATAATCTCGTAACGCCGCAGTATCGTCAACAGGCCGCAACTTGTTTTTTCTAAGCTGTTGATAAAGAATAGTATTTTCCTCAACAGTGAGGGAGTAGGCCGACAAGTGGGTGATGGGCAATGCAAAGGCATTTTGTAACTCTTGCCGCCATGTATCGGCTTCTCGCTCGGCAATGCCGTAAATCAGATCGATGGAGATATTGTTGAAGCCTGCTTCGGCAGCGCGCCTTATTGCTTTATCTGCTTGTTCCGCCGTATGCAGTCGCCTAAGTGTGCTAAGTATTTTATTATTAAAAGACTGCACACCTATACTTAGTCGATTTACACCCAATTTTTGCAATGCTTGCAAATAAGAGCGGGTAAGCTGTTCGGGATTGGCTTCTATTGTAAATTCTATATTTTCCGTAAAAGAAAAATGACTGTCCAGGAGCATTTTAATTTTTTCTAACTGCATAATAGATAATAGGGTAGGGGTACCTCCTCCCAAATATAGACTCTTAAATTTAGTGCAGGGAAACCATTGCAGCGCCTCTTTCATTTCCAGTGCCAAGGCCGATATAAAAGCATCGGCAAGTTCCAATTTTGCTACCGAATAGAAATTGCAATAAATACATTTGCGTTGACAGAAAGGGATATGAAGATATAGTCCGGACATGATTTGCCTAATTCACAAAAATTTATGATTATAATTTTATTTCATGCCTTACTTCCTCCAAAATCTCTGCTAAAACCTTGTTGGAAGTTTCCCAATTGTAATGCTTTCGCACAAATTGACAGCCATTATTGGCTATTTCGTTGTATTTTTCAGAATTGGTGAGCAATAGTGTGATGGCTTCAATATATTCAACTTTACTGTGGCAGACAATAAAATTATTATTGTTGCTGTTGCTGTTGCTGTTGCTGTTGCTGTTGGATTGCATAAGCGGCCTTCCCGCCAATGGCGAAGTGACGCAGGGCAACCGCATTGACATGGCTTCTAACAGTTTGTTTTGTAAGCCTGTACCTAACTGCATGGGAGCAAGAAAAATACGTGATTGGGCATAATAGTCGGCCATATTATCCACCCAACCGGTAACCATAACGTCCGGACGTGCTAAAGCGACTATACGTGGCGAGGGAGAAGCCCCGCAAATAAGGGTAGTAAGTTGCGGAAAATGTTTTTTTAAAATTGGAACTAGTTGATTAACAATATATTCTGCTGCTTTAATATTTGGAGGATAACTCATATTGCCGGTAAAAATTAAGTCAAAGGCTTTAGTTTCGCCGTGGTAACTGTACCGCTCAAAATCTACACCATTAGGCACTATATTAATGGGCAGCTTGGCGGGATTCGGTATTAAATCTCTATCAACAGCAGTAATAATGATGCGCCTGTCAAAAAGCGACAGTAATTTTTTTTCATACCGTAGCAGTCGGCGAAATTCGGCCTTGAAAAAAGGTTTGAGATACCATGCCGCCTGTTCATGGCGGCGGTGCATTCCTTTAGACAAAACATCTTGATAATCAATAATTTTTGGTATATTTTTATCTTTTACATACTCAGCTACGCGCACCATTTGAATATAAAGAACATCAGGTCGTACACATTCTAAAATCCGGTCTATTTGCCGTTGCGCCTGCCTGCGGTAAAAATAGCCGCACTGAAAAGGCAATCCTTTGAAAAGGGCATGACAAACGTTTAAAATTTCACTCCAACGGGTAAGTTTAAGGATGTACAGTTCCTTGCAGAAAGGTCTCAGTTTTACCGTAGCTTCGGGATGTATCGACGAGTCGCATAGAGCAATCAAAAAGATTTCGTGGCGCTGACTTAACCCGACAATTTGATGATAAGCCCTCAGTTTATCTCCTTTTTCCAACGGATATGGTACCCTTGATAATAAAACGGCTATTTTCATACTGGAGTGCTATAGATTAATATGGTGCAGCATTACTACTATATCAGGAAATTGCAGACGTAGCAGATCAGCTATCTGTTCGGCGCAATAAACCGACCGGTGTTGCCCTCCGGTACATCCGAAATTAACCATTAACTGGGTAAATTTTCGGGCGGCATAGTTACGGACAGAAGCTGAAACTAATTCCCAAACATGTTTTTTAAATTCTTCAAATTCAGGATGCTGTTCTATCCAATCTATTACCGCTACATCTTTCCCTGTATAGGCGCTCGTTGCTGCTTCACGTCCCGGATTTGGTAATGCTCGACAATCGAATACAAAACCACCGCCATTAGGCGAAAAATCGGTTGGAATGCCCTTTTTATACGAAAAACTTGTTACGGTAACTGTCAGTTTATTGGGCGCTTCTTTGTAGTAATGCACAAAATCCGACTTCGTAAGCTCTTGCAATACATGGCATAAATAGGGAATAGCGACAGGCAAACTCCCTTTTTGCAATAGATAGCTTATGTTTTCAATGGCATAGGGGATGCTTTGCAAAAAGTGGACTTTCTTTTCGTAATAACCTCTAAATCCGTAGGTTCCCAATGCTTGCAGGATGCGCACCAATACAAAACCGTCGAAATAATATACAAATTTTTCTCTATCAATCTCTTGATATTGAGCAAATTGTGCTAAATAATATTGCAATAGCTCTTCCCGTTCCAATGGCGTAATGGCCGCTTTGGCATCATAGAGCAATGACGCGATGTCATATTGCAACGGTCCCTTTCTTCCACCTTGATAATCAATAAAATATACGTCGTTTTGATAAATCATGATGTTGCGCGATTGAAAATCGCGGCAAAGAAAATAGTGGGCATCAGCCTCCAGCAACCAATCGGTAAACACCTGAAAATCATTCTCTAACAATTGTTCGTCAAAGGGAATTGCGGCCAGTTTAAGAAAATAGTATTTGAAGTAGTTTAAATCCCATTGAATAGATTGCCGATCGAAAGCAAAACGGGGATAACATACCGAAAAATCCATCTGTTGCTGTGCAGACAATTGCCATTTGGGTAGCTGTTCAATCACTTTGCGATAGTACTTTTTCACGTTTTCGCCCAACAGTACGTTCTCGCGCTCTTGCTGCAACCATGAGTAAAGGGTAGTGTCGCCCAAGTCGCTCAGCAAATAATAACATTCACTGTCGTCAATAGCCAGCAACTGTGGTACATTAAGTTGCTTTTTGTTAAAAAAACGGGTAAAATAAAAAAAGGCTCTGTTTTCACGAATATCGTCATTATAAACTCCAATAATGGTTTTGCTATTGTCTAATAAAATTCTGAAATACATCCTGCTAGAACCTGATTGAGGCATTTTTTCACAACGGCAAAACCGACCATCCAACAGATTGGCCTGTCGGTTTACTAACGGTATGAAATGCGACTCTTCAAAGTTCATCTGGTTTTTTTTGCAAAAATACTAAAAAAGTACAAGTAAGACGGAAGGAAAACATGGATATGATAATAAATCGTCCGAAGAAAAATGTAGCGAAACTCCTTAGAACATCAGTTTAAAATAAAACTGTACCTTTGCACCCAAATTTAAAGAACGGATAATAGAACAATTTTGCTTAAAAGTTCTAAACTCTTAAAAGACAATGCAGAAACGACATCTTAACAGAATTCAATATTTTAATGAGCAAAGGGAAAGTACTCAAAAGTATGTTATACCTTATATTCAACGGCACAAAAAGTTGGACGAAAATTGCAGGGTATTGGAAATTGGTTGCGGTGAAGGCGGAAACCTGTATCCGTTTGCCGAAGTCGGTTGCCAATGTTACGGTGTGGAAATTCAACAGAAGCAAATCAACAATGCTGTGGAATATTACAGAAAAACGTCTATAAAAAAACAAATTACATTTTTGTGCCAGAATATTTACGATACGACTCCACAGCAGCTTGATGGAAAATTTGATGTAATTTTTTTACGCGATGTGATTGAACACATTCCAAATCAGGAAAAATTTATGGACTTTTTGAAAGATTTTCTTTTGCCCGACGGTGTTGTGTTTTTCGCCTTTCCGCCTTGGCACAATCCTTTTGGCGGACATCAGCAAATTTGTAAAAGCAAGTTCTTGAGTCATTTACCCTATTTTCATCTTTTGCCACAAAAACTTTACAAATATATTTTGCAAAAAAGCGGAGAGGGAACTGGACTTTTGAACATTCGTTTAACAGGTATTAGCATTGCTCGTTTTGAAAGAATCTTGAAAACGGAAAATTACAGAATTTTGGAAAAAACTTCATGGCTCTTTAACCCGAATTATCAGGTTAAATATGGACTTCCGCCAACGAAAGTTTGGAAAATTTTCCAAATTCCGTACCTGCAAGATTTTTATACAACAGCGATGTATTATGTAATTGAAAATCGCTGCTCGCCTTGTGCGACCTTACGTGAGGTTGTCAGCAATTCATAGTCCGATCAAATCACAACTGCTGCCTCAGCCAAAATCCACCCTTTTTCCCCGTTAGGCAGGCGAATTTCAAGATAGCTGCCGCTATAGTTAATAATGGCTATTTTCAGGCCTTCGTGGATAACAAACAACTCTTTGCCATTGTGGGTAGGAGCGCTTTGGGCGGATACAACTTTTTCTGTAATGATGGCTTCGGGTTGCCTAATATAGCGCGTCTTTTCACGAGCAGCGAAAATACCGGTGAAAATGCCGACAAGGAAGCTGATTAGAAAAAGCGTGCCGCCTGTTTTGCGCAGTATAGCGTGAGAGGCCAGCAAAAGAAGCAACAAGGCTGAAATGGCGACAAAAGCACATATAATGCTTAAGATTGCCCAGCCGTTGGAGGTGAATGTACTCGAAAGCTTATTCCACCAAACCACAATAAAGATTTGTGGCAATACATCCATTTTGTCTATAATCTGTTGATTTACAAAAGCTATATTGTGTTCAATATCCTCATTTCCCGGCGATAGGCGCAAGGCGCGTTCATACCAGAGAAGTGCATTTGCCTTATTGCCGTTCTTGAAAAAGGCATTACCCAGATTGTAGTATAAATTAGCGCTTTGGTAGCCGGCGGAATCTATTTGCGTGTAGTAATTTATCGCGTTGTGCCATTGGCCGTTTTGATAGGCGTTGTTCCCTGCATTCATCAGCGAATCTATGATGCGGGGATGTGCCGCCCAAGTCGAAAAGGTGGCTATAACGATGATTATAGTTGAAATTCCTGCTTTTTTCATTGTTATTTTTCTATTTTAGTGATAAAAATAAGCGCTTTTTCATACATATCCTGCATTATTTGCATGCTGTCTCCAGTTGGAGCAAAACGAGCAAATTCGCATTGGTTGAGCGTGTTGATAAATTCGCCTATTTGTTCCTGAGGCACGCCCTTGTCAAGCAGTCGTACTTCCACCGTTTCAGTGGAGAGTTGTCCTAATGGAATATGAAATTTGTCACTCATGTAACCCCAAAGCGCTTTTGATATTTCTACATAAAAATCTTCCTTTTTAGATGCATCCAATAGTTTTTTTGCATTTTTAAGCCGCTTGAGCGCCGTTTTATTGGCTTTGCGATTTTTTCTGGTGGCAATATCTTTCCGTTTTTCAATCTCTTTGCGCCAAATCAGAATAAAAAGAAGTAGCAGCAGCAAAGGCATAAAGAGTAACAGCCAATACCAGGCCGTGCCAAAAAATTCCCAATCTTTGAGATGCAGACCGGATTTGCCGTTTTTGATATAACGAATATCTTTGTCCAGTATCTTAATATCTTTCTGATTAACGCCACCTGTATGGCTTGAAAATTGAGTGTCATTATGTGCCACGTCCAATTCATAGGCTTCTGTGGCGAGTGTTTTGTAGGTACTGCTATGCAGATCGAAGTAAGAGTAGGAGACGGGCGCAATGGTAAATTTTCCTTCGGTGCGTGGAATAATCACATATTCAAAAGTGCGACTGCCACTTACTGTTGTACCCTGTGTATTAATATTATCGGTAATACGCGGATCGGAAACGTCGAAATCTGAGGGGAAATTAATAACGGGATTGCTAAGATGTTGAATATTGCCCACTCCGCTGATGGTGATAACAAAATTGGTTGCTTCGTTAGCTTTCAACGCTTTGCGACTTAACGAAGAGGTCATTTTATAATTGCCGCTAATCCCTTCAAAGTCATCCGGCTGTCCGGCTTGTGGCAACTCTTTGACATTGAGTGTAATTGCATTCGATTTTATTTTCAAGTCATGTTCCTGAACATCCTGAAACCTCATCCAGCCCACTTGGCGCAGATAGTGCACGCCTACGGTAATATCCATTGAGAGGGGAGAAATACTGATTTTTCCAGCACGCTGTGGAAAGAGGGCA
>JAISAD010000150.1 GCA_031266895.1 Bacteroidales bacterium | reverse complement strand
CCCTTTCAGGATTCATGTCTTCCATATTTCTCAGACTGGCCGAACTTATCGTAATGTCCACAAGACCCCATTTTTTGTTTCTGTTGAGCGGGGGTGTTTTTAGGGTTACAGTTTTGCTGCCCTTTACGTTATATGTTTTAACATGCTCTTTGCTGCTGCCTCTTAATTGCTGCTTTACTGTCAGCTTCATTGGTGATCGGGGCTCAAAAGTTACCCTGATTTTGCTGCTGGAAGTGGCATAATTCTCGAAATTCACCGTACAGAACTGCGTTTCTGGATTGTTCAAAACCGGATTATTCAAAATATTGTAGGCTTTTAGCATATCGGCAATGCCATAGCCGTAACCTGGGGTGGGGGAGGCATAGTGGCTGCCACTCTGGCGCACTGCATTCATAATGGCATAGTTGGGATGGTGTGGAAATGCCTCTTTCAGACAAGCCACCATGCCGCAGAGCAGCGGAGCAGCGAATGAGGTGCCACTGGCTATTGTTACTTCGCCTCGCGGGTTAGCCACTGCCGCATTCAGACCCAAGGCACAGGCATCGGGCTTAGTGCGTCCATCGGCGGTTGGACCCTGCGAACTGAATGCAGCCATCCGCCCCTCTCCGGTGGCGGCGCCTACGCTCAAAATATCGTGAGCATCTGCCGGAATACAGATGTATCGCCACTTGTTGGCGCCCTCATTACCCATGCTGTTGCATACAATCATTCCTTTTTCTGTCGCTATAGTAGCGGCTTGCGAAGCGCGGCTTGCCCTGCCTGTAAGATCAGCATGAGCACGGTGCGGCTTTTTGTCATCAAATTGAGTATAGCCAAGCGAAGAGTTAAGCATATCGCAGCCCAGGCTGTCAGCCCATTCGATGCCGGCCACCCAATTATCCTCTTCTATTTTATGTTCCGAACGCCCATCTTCGGTTTGTGCCAGCCATACCGAAATGCCCGGCGCAGTGCCTATCAAACTGTCCGGCAGCAGCGAGGCAATGCACGAAAGCACCATAGTGCCATGACTGCCCCTGGCATAGGGGCTGACTGACGGCTGAACAAAATTGCGCGCACCCAGCAGTCTTTTAGAGTTGCGTAAACAGGCAAACTGCCGTATGGTATTCACTCCCTGAAACCCGGCATCCATCACCATCAGCGTAACGCCCTTGCCTGTGTAGCCCATGCGGGGCAGCCATTGGGCATTGTTGAGTGCAAACTGATTCCAGCTCCGTCCGTAGTATGAGAGTGTGTTCATTGGCAAGTCGTTGCTATTTAATTCATCATCAGTTGGAGTAAAGATAACTTCGTAAATCCGATTTATGTTTTCTACAATCTGTTCCCGTTCTTTCAAAGGGATAGTCACTTCACAATCGGCTACAAAACTGACAGGTTTGAGGGCGCTGAGCAGATCCGGATGTTCCGAATAGACCGTAATGCCATTGAACCACTTCGACTGAGAGAGCACGCGCATCGTTGTATCAAAGCGCTGCAGACTGTCAATGTAGCTTTTATTGACGGGAAAATCCTGTTCGGTAACAGGAATATGGAATGCTTTCCGTTTTTCGATGGCCTTAGGCGAAAGAAACGCTTCCGGCTGTGCTGTTGAATAGGGGGTTCCCTCTTTATTTTTAAATTGAATCCAGTATTTGGCGATGCTGGAGTTTTGAGCATTTGTAAAGACGAACATTCCTGTAAGAAGTATTAAAAATACAAGTCGTTTCATCAAGTCATTTGAATTATAGGTATCTAAAATAGCCTGCAAAAATACAAATTTTTTTTTCGTTTCAATGCTTCGCATGTTCGCGGTTAAATCAAGTATTTAAAGCAATGACATCAAGAACGTTGTTTTTCTGTAACCGATTTGTAAAGTGTCATTTTTTTTTGATACTTTTGGCGCTCGCTAAAAACAGAACTGTTTAGGAGTTAATTGTTTAATACAAAGTAAGTTATATTTTTCCGAGAATGTAAAATACGGTATTAAGTACTGCCAAAACAGGGCAACAGGAGCAGATTTGCAATTAAAAACTAAAAGATATAAAGATAACTTATGGCACAAAACAAGCAAATTCACGAAAAAGACAGCGTGGTAGTGAAGTTTGTCGGCGATTCGGGTGATGGCATGCAGCTATTGGGCACGCTCTTTTCCGATACCGCCGCACTGATGGGCAATGACATTGCCACTTTTCCCGACTATCCTGCAGAAATCAGAGCTCCGCACAACAGTATTGCCGGCGTGTCCGGATTTCAGGTACATATCGGTAAGGAAACCCGTATTATTGGTGACAGTTGCGACGTTTTAGTCGCTATGAATCCCGCTTCGCTCAAGGCGAACCTTAAGTGGGTAAGAAAGGGCGGGGTTATTCTTACCGATATAGATGCTTACAATGCCGGTGCACTGGAAAAGGCAGGCTACAGTTCCAATCCGCTGGAAGACAGTACGCTTAGCTCTTACATGGTGGTTAGTCCTGCTATAACCACAATGGCAAAAGAGACCGCTATGGCGCTGGGTATGGATGTAAAAGATGCCGCCAGAACCAAAAATATGTTCTGCCTGGGCATGATTTACTATATATTTAATTTTGATCTTGACATTCCATTCAAACTGCTGGATAAACGGTTTGCGAAGAAACCGGGAGTATCGGATGTGAACAAAAAAGTGATGGAAAAAGGCTTTAATTTTGCCGAAACGCTTGAGGTGTTTGCTTCTACCTGCCATATTGCTAAGGTGAATTTGCCGAAGGGACGCTACCGCAACATTACCGGCAATACGGCTACGGCATGGGGGCTGCTGGCGGCGGCAGAACGCTCAGGCCACAAGCTCTTTTTAGGTTCGTATCCTATTACGCCGGCTACTGATATTTTAATCGAATTGGCTAAACACAAGTCACTGGGGGCTAAGGTATTTCAAGCAGAAGATGAGATTGCCGGCATCTGTTCGGCTATCGGCGCTTCGTTTGCCGGAGCCTTGGCCTGCACCTCTACATCAGGGCCAGGGTTATCGCTGAAAACCGAAGCCCTGGGACTGGCTGTGATGGCCGAATTGCCATTGGTGGTGGTAGATGTGCAGCGTGGAGGCCCCTCTACAGGCCTGCCTACCAAAACAGAGCAGGCCGACCTTGGCATGGCGCTTTTTGGCCGCAACGGCGAAGCTCAATGTATTGTAGTAGCAGCCGCTTCGCCAGGCGACTGTTTTTATCAGGCTTTCAATGCCGCCAAGCTGGCAATGGAAAACATGACCCCTGTTATTTTGTTGACTGATGGCTATATTGGTCAGGGAAGCGAATTGTTTCGCATTCCCAAAATAGCCGATATGCCGACTATTACTCCACCGGTAGCCAAAGCCAATGACCCCGACTATACCCCTTACCGCCGTGATGCCGAAACGCTCGTGCGCCAGTGGGCTATTCCGGGTACAGAAGGGTTGCGACACAGAATTGGCGGTCTGGAAAAGACTGATATTTACGGCGCTGTGTCCACCGATCCGCAGAATCATGCTTTGATGGTGCAGAATCGTAAAGATAAAGTGATGCGCTTAGCCAGTCGCATTCCAAAACAGGAGGTGATGGGCGAGCCGGAAGGCGACTTGCTTCTGGTGAGCTGGGGCAGCACTAAGGGACAGATACAAACGGCCATAAAGGAGGTGCAGGGAACAGGCAAAAAGATAGGCCACGCCCATTTTACCAACATTATGCCGTTGCCTGCTAATACTGCCGATATTTTTAAACGGTTTAAAAATATACTGGTGTGCGAGTTGAATGGAGGCCAGTTTGCTGGTTACCTGCGCATGACGCACCCTCAGTATCAATATCAGCAATGCAATAAGATACAGGGACTCCCTTTTACGGTAGAGGAATTAGTGAATGTAATTAAAAATCAAATAAAATAAGGAAAAAAATCATGAGTTACAACACAATAGAAAGGTCAAAAGAACAATTAACCAAAGAAGATTTCGCCAGCGACCAAATGGTAAAATGGTGTCCGGGGTGTGGTAATCATGCCATTCTTGCGGCTATTGAGAATGTATTTCCCCAAATTGGATACAAAAAAGAGAACTTCTGTTTTGTATCGGGAATAGGCTGCTCTTCCCGTTTTCCTTATTATGTGAATACTTACGGCTTTCACAGCATTCACGGGCGAGCCAATGCCATTGCTACCGGTGTGCGCCTCTTCAATCGCGGGCTGAGCGTATGGGTGGCTACCGGAGACGGCGATTCGCTGGCTATCGGCGGCAACCACTTTATCCATGTTATCCGGCGCAATATTGATATTAACATTATGCTGTTTAACAATGAGATATATGGTTTAACCAAAGGACAGTATTCGCCTACTTCGCCGCTGGGCAAGGTTACCAAATCGTCGCCGCAGGGCACAATAGAGCATCCCTTTACCGTAGGCGAACTGGTGCTTGGCGCACAGGGCACTTTCTTTGCCAGAGTATTGGATACCAACTCGAAGTTTATCAGTGAAGTCATGCTGGAAGCAGCCAAGCACGATGGAACTTCGGTTGTGGAAATGCTGCAAAATTGTATTATTTTTAACGATGGCGCTCATAAATACATTACTGCCAAAGAAAACCGGGACGACACGCAACTTTACCTGAAACAGGGCGAACCGATGATTTTCGGCAAGGATAGAAATAAGGGTATCAAGCTGGGTGAACATGGTTTGGAAGTGGTTACTGTTGGAGAAAATGGCATCGCGGAAACCGATTTGCTGGTACACGACATGTATCGTTTCGATCCGGGGATTCACCTCATGCTGGCGAAGATGAAGCCGCCACACTTCCCTATTGCACTCGGCGTTATCCGTTCGGCCAATGCCCCCACTTACGATCAGCTGCTTGCCAATCAGATTGATGAGGCACAGGCCACCGGCAAGATAAAATGCGTGGACGATTTGCTGAATAGCGGAGATACCTGGGAAATTTAACAGATTTTCAAGACAGTTTCGTCAACGCTGCAGCACCCAGTATTGAAGCATCATTTTGCGGCAGTTTCGAGGGAAGTATCTGTACATTATCTTTATAAACGAAGAGTAGATTTTGTTCAAACGAGCGGCGCAGCGGCTT
Organism: Bacteroidales bacterium; assembly: GCA_031266895.1. Classification (GTDB taxonomy): domain Bacteria; phylum Bacteroidota; class Bacteroidia; order Bacteroidales; family WCHB1-69; genus JAISAD01. The sequence goes on along the minus strand of JAISAD010000150.1, from coordinate 3,708 downwards.
TAAAAGAATATCGCCGGCATGCATCAGGCCGCCCATCAGGAAAATAGCTTCCGGTGAAGAGAAAGCTACGGCATTGGCTAAGGCTATCCCCAGCAGCTTGCCGGTATATTCAAACGTCTCCAAGGCTATCTGATCGCCGGCATAGGCTTCAGAGGCAATAGCCTTACAGCCCAAATCCCCAATATCGTACTGGGTAAGTGCGCCACTGTAAGGAGCGCGCGCCATCAGTTCGAGGCAAGTTTGCTGAATGCCGCGTGCCGCCGTATATTGCTCCAGGCAGCCCCTGCGACCGCAACTGCATAGCCTCCCGTCGGGAAAAATGGTAGTGTGTCCCAGTTCGCCGGCATACCCGTCATGTCCGTACACAAGCTGTCCATCGATCACAAAACCGCTGCCAATGCCCGTGCCCAGCGTTACCATAATAAAATGCTTCATCTCCTTTGCTCCCCCGTAAATCATCTCGCCGTAAGCCGCTGCATTAGCATCATTCGTAACGACTGCATACGTATTCAATCTTTCCCGAATCATCTGGCAAATAGGCACGCTGTCTTTAAAATTAAGGTTGGTAGCAGAATCAATGCAGCCAGTATAGTAGTTGCTGTTGGGGGCGCCAATGCCCACTTTGACCATTTGAGTTACTCCTGCCTCCTGCAGCAATTGCTTGATAACTATTGCCAAATCATCAACATAACGCGATGCATCCTGATAGGCAGCTGTAGAGAAGCGGGCACGCGCAATACATTTGCCCTCACAGCTAACTAACCCGATGTCGGTATTAGTTCCGCCAATATCTACTCCAATTGAAAATTCCATAATTTGTATATTTTTAAAATTCAAACTGATATTTATCTCCTGATCTCTGCCTGCGAAAAAATGGATGTTTCGCAATCCTTAATTTGCAATTGAAAAATAGGTAACTCCTACCAGCTTATCGTAAGAACTGCCCTCTTCCTGCAGATAAATAAGTACCGTATATTCGTTATCGGTTTGCCAGTGACTACCTTCAATATAGGTCTCATCAATTCGAGACGATCCGCTTTTTACATAAACATACTGATAATTGTAATAGCCCTGTTTTAGAAAAAGTTTGGTTTCATAATAGTTGCTGCTTTCATTGTAAGTCAGTTTCGCCTCTTCGCTGATGCGCCAGTTGGTCAGCTCGCCAAACACATAGACATCGCCGTCCCGTATCGGAAAATCGGCATGCAATGCAAAGTGAGTAGCTGCATACTCCTCGCGGTTTTCGCCGTCAAAGTCCTCATTCTTAAAATAGCAGGAACCGCGCAGGGTGCTATTGCTCTCGTAAGCTCCAAAAGGACGTGCAATATCCTCTACAATAAAGGCATGATAGACTCGATTTTGAAAGCTTATGGAGACAATCCGATTGCTGTTGTAACGCAAGCTCCTGATATCGAAAGTACGAAACTCGGAGCCGCCATTAAAGCAATTTTTGCCGTCATCGTAATCGAAACTGTACTCCCCTGGCTTGCCGTAGCGGTAAATCAGCCCCTGAATGGCATTATCCCACCGGCCATTCTGTAAGATGGTAGCGTGCAGATAAGCGGCTGGATTATTAACAACATAACTGCCGGTGCGTACCACAAAATCAACCTCCTGCTGCTTCTGCATGTTCGACACATCGGTAGCCTGGTGCACCGCCCCCGTTATGGACACCGACACAGGCTCCTTCACCATCAGGCGTCGCGTCAAAATAGGATTATCCTCCGTATCGTCATACACAAAAAGCAAATAATTTCCCGATTTTGTCAGCTGTATCATGCCATTAGGCAATGCAAGGCGGTAGTGCATATAAAAAACCGAATTGGCAAACGAACTGCTCACATCCGTAATCTCATCTTCCATAAAGCCGGTCAGATACTCAATAGGCAGCAAGCTCGATGGCTGCCAGTTGTAAGTACAGTGTATCAGTTTATACTTCAGATAGCGACTCTCTTCCTCCAAATCGTCAAACTCCAGCACAAGCTGCTCGTCGCTGTTGAGCGTAATAATCGGTCGCGTAAAAGGGCGCTCCGCCACCGAAAACTTAATGCCGCTCAATCCGCCTGCATACTCCTGATCGCTGAAAAGTATGTGAGCATAATCCTGCCCCGTCAAACGGGTACTCCAGCCACTCCACAACAGTATAATCACTATAAAACCACAGATCTTCTTCATATATTTTGCTGCTTTTAAAATAAAATGCAAAGATACTATATTTTTTGACCCTGTCTAAAAAAAATGTGTATTTTTGCAAGCGCAAATTATTAAAGAATATTTCTAAACAAAACTTAACAGCGATGGGCTTAATGCTATATAACCGAGCACCATATTTTATGAAAAAAACATTATTCCTTTTGGCTGCAATAGCCATTGCATGCTCATTTTCAGCGTGCGAAAAGGAGGGAGTTTATCATCCCAAAAAGAAGATCTCTAAAATTTATTTGCAAGGCGACGGTGCAAAACAGTTGTACGAAAAATGGACTTGGGAGGGCAAAAACCTTATCAAAATTTCAGATGCGACAGATCAATATTACCGCAAATTCACGTATGAGAAAGACCGCATCAAAAAGATTTTATGGAACGATGCCTCCTACATATCTTTTTCCTACGATGGCAAATTTATTAAAAGAGTGGACTATTATGATGAAGACGGGGCATTGGAGGAAACTTATAATTTCACGCATACTAAAAGCAAAATCACCTCTGTAACGGTTGAATACAATGATGGTAAGAAGTCGTCTCGTCCCGATTTGGCTTCCACGCTGCGTCTCTTCCTGCCGTTGCCGGAACAGGCGGTAGAACAGATGACAAAGCGCCAGGAACGTCCGGCGTCCTCAGCCAAAGGAGGGTTTGCTACCACTTATGAATATGTATGGGATGGCGATAATATTAAAACAGTGACTTTAAGTCAAGTCGGTAATGAATATTATTATAGCGAGGAATATACTTTTCAATATGATAAAAACAGGAATCCATTCTATTACTGTTTTGATCCTGAAGAGGCTGGTCCGACATTTGCTACTTCCAAAAATAACGTTATTTTAACTGAGGCTGTTTACTCGGCATCCTATGAAGGTAATTCCTATAGCGGAACCGGTACCGTTGAATTCGATATTGTTTACGATGGAAAGTGGCCTGTAGAGGTGCTTACTATGATCAGAGAGGGTGGCTCCACGGAGAGATACACAACCTATTATACCTACGAAGATTAGGAGTTGTCATATATCTTGAAAGAGGCTGACCCATACAGGTTAGCCTCTTTTTTTTGCTCCGGATTGTGTCTCCGGAATAGGGCGACAGGCACCGGCCTGAGCCGCCGTCGGGAGAGAAGTAAATTTTCGTCGGGACGGAAGTAAATTTCCATAGTGACGGAAGTAAAATTCCATAGTGATGAAAAAATATTTTCATAGTGATGGAAATTTACGTGCATCACTATGGAAATTCGTCCACCCCCTTTTGCCGAAAAAATCGGAGGCTGTTTTGTTTTTTTTCCTTATTTTTGCGGGCTTAAAAAAACAGACAGTAATAATTATTGTTTTCAATTATAAATAACTAAAAACAGGTATTTTACAAGAATTTTATCAAGGAGTAATCGAAAGCGGCAAAGCATAAATCAATGGCAAAAAACGAAATTAATCGCGAAGAAAACTATTCGCAGTGGTACAATGAGATAGTAAAAAGAGCCGATTTGGCTGAAAATTCGGCCGT
>JAISAD010000117.1 GCA_031266895.1 Bacteroidales bacterium | reverse complement strand
CCTCCTTTAAAATAAAACACCTCCGACTTTTTCGCTGCTATGGTTGTGCAATAGCAGTATCGGGTTCGGTGCATGCAGATGATGCATCATCTAAAAAGATGTTAGCATTTGCCGACGATTGAGTAGGCATAACCTGCTCGTAATCAGGAAACAATATCCCCTTGTTAAATCTATGTGTGAAAACAGCCGCAATAATAACGGTGGCTACGATGAAAAGGGCTGCTATCGCTAACAATGCTTTATTTGTTATTTTTTTCATTGTAATACGATCTTTGGGTTACTGCTTTTTTGCTTCGGGATATAAAACCACTCGCAAATAGTGAGTTACATCAAAATAATTTTTCAAAAACTGCTTAATAGCTGTATTGGTAACGGCATTTACACGGTCATTATATTTGTTAATAAGGTCGAGTTTGTCCGTTTCATTTTCAAAATATCTGTCATTGATGTAAGCTAACCAAAATTTATTGGTTTGCAATTGGTTATCTTTTGAATTAATCATCTGTTTTTTTACCTTTTCCAAAGTCTCTTTTTTGGGACCCTTTTGCTGGAATTTCCGCAATAAATCCAGTACCGCATTGCTTAGTTTTTCTACATTGTCGGGCGAGCAACTGAATGCTACTAAGGCGGCGTAATGGTTTTGCGGATACCTGTCGTTGCCCACATTAGCCATTGGCGAATAAACACCACTCATCTTTTCGCGAATAGTTTCCAAAAGCTCAATGCTCAAAGCCTCTCCAATAACATTTACAGTCATGTCATTTTCAAGTGATTGAGGATAGTTTTCTTCAAAAACAATACCTACCCAGCTTTGATCTTCCTTGCCGGCATAGAGAACATCTTCGGTTTGAGCAGTCGGGAAAGTTTTGAGCACGGAAGCATTAAATTTCTCTTTCTTGTCTGTAGTAGGCAATGAAGCTATATATTTTTTCAACAGTTCATCCATTTGAACGTCATCGAAATTTCCTACAAAAATGAAAACAAAATCAGCCGGATTGGCGAAACGTTCTTTAAAAACCTGCACGGCTCTTTCATAATTTATCCTGTTCAGGAAATCGTCATTCATCGTAATAATGCTGGTAGTTTGATAGGGGTCGTTTTGGTTCACGGCACTCATCAATTTCCCAAAGAATCTGTACTGCGGATTTTGATGGATCATATTCATCTGCTCTCTGGTTTCGCTGATTACCAAAGCATATACGGAGGTATCAATGCGCTGATTGGTAAAATAGGCATGCAGATATTTCATAAATTCTTCCAGATCTTTAGGAGCAGAAGTGCCTGAAAATGATTCTCCAAGTACGCCGATAGAGGGCATCACTCCATAAGTTTTTCCCTTCATCTTCTTTTCGAGGTCGGAATAGCTCATTTCGGCAATGCCGGCGCGGTCAATCAAATCGGAGGCAAACACGGCAGAAGGAATGTCTCGCACGTCATAGAGACTCAGCCCCCCTTTGCTCTGGGCTTTAAACAGGATTTCATCATTCTTATAATCGGTCTTTTTCAGTACTATCGTAATCCCATTAGAGAGCGTATATTCCTTAGCATCAACTGTATCAAGATTTTTTACATTGGTAATTGTACCGGCTTTAATGGAAGCGGCATCTACAAAATCCATCTCTTTGTAAGTATCCACATAGGGCTCTACATTAGCTAACAATTTATCCTGTATAATATTCAAAACCTCCTCTTTGGCAGGCGCTTTGGCTCCCTCCTTTTCGGGAGCAGTAATAATAGCCACCAGATTGTCTTCGGTAATCCACTCCTTAGCCAGCGCATTTACATCGGCCAATGTAATTTCAGGAATGAATTTTTTAGCATAAGTCAACTCTCTTTTAACGCCCGGAATGGGTTCCTGATTCAAATAATGGTCCACATATTCTTTGGCAAACGCTTCCGATTCGGTTTTATTTACCTCTTTGGCAGCACGCTCGTATTCATTAAGCAACTCCTCTTTGGCACGGTCTAGCTCAGTCTGCAAAAAGCCATATTTCAACACTCTGTAATCTTCCCGCATTAACACTTTCAAGGCATTTTCCATTTGATTGTCCTTGCAAATGGCATAAGAGCCGTATGCATCCATAGTCCCAATAAACTGATCGTAACCGGTAGAAGCCTGCACAAATGGACAATTGGGTTGCTGTTGCATTTCCGAAAAGCGGGAATCGTACATCATATTATACAAGGTGTGCATCATTTCGGTTTTGTAATCACCGATTTTTTCCAATTGAAAACGAGGTTTAATGCGATAAATTATAGCAGTGGTGCCCATAGCTTCGGGGTCGGTACAAACCACTGCCATTGGCGTTTTGTTTTCAGGACGGGTGTAAGTCTCTTTCGTCCTCGGATTTTGCGCTTTCGGAATAGCACCCATCAACTCTTTAATGCGTTTTTCGGTAGCATCTACATCAATATCGCCTACTATCACAACCGCCTGCAAATCGGGACGATACCAGTCGCGGTAAAAATCCTTAATAACCTGGTGTTTGAAATTTTGGATGATTTCAGGCAAGCCGATAGGCAGACGGTCGGCATAGCGCGAACCGTTGAACAGCACCGGAAACCACTCTTTTCTCATACGGTCGCTGGCTCCCAGTCCCATACGATATTCTTCCATAATCACACCTCTTTCGTCGTCAATCTCCTTATCGTCAAAGAGGAGACCTGCCGCCCATCCATAAAGGATGTCGAAACCAAGATTGAGGTATTTGGGCTGGTCTGAGGGCAGCTGAATCATGTAAACTGTCTCATCGAATGAGGTATAGGCATTTAAATCTGCGCCAAAAGCTACCCCAATTTTTTGCAATTCACTTACTACGGCATTGCCTGGATAGCCTTTAATGCCATTAAAAGCCATGTGCTCGGTAAAATGCGCCAACCCTCTTTGATCTTCATTTTCCTGATTAGAACCGGCATTTACCGCCAAGCGAAACTCTACCCGCTTTTCTGGCTTTTTGTTGACACGAATGTAGTAGGTCATGCCATTGTCTAACTTGCCAATGCGTACATTCGGATCGTTATTGATAGTCCCGTTAGGATCTTGTGCTATGACTACGCCGAATGTAAAGACAATAGCTGCTAGCATTAAAAACAATTTTCTTACCATAATTTTGCTGTTTTAGTTTATTTTTACTGATTATTCTTATTTATTCCATAGATTCCACCTTGCCGCTACCCGATATGTGAATGTTCTCTTGCTCAGGATTGCCCTTATATAAAATAGAGCCGCTACCGACAATTTTAGCAGAAAGCGATTCCTGCACTTCAATGACAATGTTTCCACTGCCCGATATTTGCGCCGCAAGCTGTTTTACCGTACAATGTTTGGCATCTACACCACCCGAACCTAATATTTGCAGATTGGCTTTATCGGCACTGCCTGTCAAATGGAGATCTCCGGAACCGGATTGCTGCAAGTTTATCTCTTTGACATTGCCCTTGCAGGTGATGTCGCCTGAGCCGTTACTTTGCCCCTCTATATTGGCATAATTCCCTTGCAACTCAATATTGCCTGAACCCGACAAGTTAAGTTGCGCCGTTTGACCATTCCCGTTAAAGACAGCATCGCCCGAACTGGTGATACGAACGTCCAATTGAGTTATGGACGAATGTTGTTCTGCAATAAAGTTGCCTGATCCGGTGATTCTTACTTCCAGCAATTCTCCGGCGAGTGGCGTTTTACAAATCACATTGGATTGGCCTATAATGTTTACCTCTGTTAAAGCCGCTGCATTACAATAGATGTTGAAAACCGAGGGAACTAATTGAAGGTGTCTATATTCTTCTTTATTTTTAATTGTCAATTTGTCGTTTTTTACAAAAATGGCCACTTTATCCAAAATATTGGAATCCACCTCTATCCGAATGAAAGGGGCAGCACTATCCTGCGAAAAATAGAGTTTCAAATTACGGATGGAGCCGGCCAATTCAATAGCCTGAAAGACATCCGTCTCTTTACTCCTTTGTATCACATTTTTATTGCCCAGGTAGTCGCTTTTAAAATAGCAGGCCGAGGTCAGCAAACTCAGAGCAATTCCTAAAATAATCAATTGTTGTTTCATTATTAACTGTTTTTATTATATAATGTTCTGATTTCCTCTATGTCTATATGCAGTAATTTCATTGTACTAAACACATTAGGCAACTCCTCTTCCAAAAAGCGTGTTCTGCGATAAGCGATAATCTGTTCTTTGGCATTATCGGTAACAAAATAGCCTACACCGCGTTTATTGCTAATAATATCTTTGCTTACCAGCCATTCAAAAGAGCGCATCACGGTGTTAGGATTCACTTCCAAATTACTTCCCAAATCGCGCACAGAGGAAATACGCTCGCCTTCAAACCATCGATGCGCCAAAATCTGCTCACAAATGTAATCGGCAATCTGCTGATAAATAGGTAGTGACTCTTTAAAAATCATTTTTATGCCTCCGTTTCTCTTAATCTGAAAAATGTTAATATCCAGCAAACTGGTATCCAAACTATATTTAATATGTTATTCAAGCACTTATATTGGATTATAGAATCGTCTAACCATACATTCAAAGGACGTGAGGGATAATAATAACCCGTTTCGTTACGAAAAAGCCCAAAAACAGCAATTCCGATAAATAGAAGTACAAGAAAGAAAAATCCCAGTGCGAGAAGTGTCTTGACAAAGGCGCCTTTTCTAAAATAGACCGACCCAAAGATAAAGAGCGACTGAAAAGCCAGAAACTCTAAAATATTGGAAAGGGTAAACAGGTCGGTAAAATCAGCGGCAAAATTATTAAAACTGAGATTAAGCGAATATTGAAAATAGAGCGAACCGATAATAATGCCAAAACAGATACCGGCAAACAAAGTAATGATCAATAAAATATTGATGAAAATGTGTACAAGAATTAAATTGGCTACTGTCTTCTCGACACTGTTGGCCGGCACTAAAAGGTAGTTCATAGCGCTCTCTTTGCGCGATATATCAAAAGAAAAAACTTTAGATGCTATCCACATTGAGACAAAACAAAAGATGGCAAAAACTGTGTATTGAACTCCTGACACTCCCGCCGGATCGAAAAAATAAACCAAAGCGGCTCCCAAAAAAACGATCAAAAACAGTTGAAATTTTTTACGCCTGTTTTCCACAAAATATCTCTGTAAAAGCAATTTTATTTTATTGACATTCATGATATTATGATTTTAATGATTGAAAATTTGCTTAATACGTTCCTTGTTCATTATCACTGCATTAAAAAAGAGTTCAATATCCATAAGACTCTCTTCTTTAGTTAGATTTTCCTTAACAGCAAAGCGCCCGCGCAGGGTATCTTCGGCATAAATGGTCTGCTCGTTTGACTCTTTCTCAATTGTAAAAAGCAGTTTTTGGATAATTTCATCATTTGATTTGTGAAGTACAATTTCGCCATTGTCTAAAATCACTATGGCATCAATAAGGCTGTGCAGATCGCGCACCTGATGGGTTGAAACGAGTATGATACGTTCATCGTCGGCTATTTGCGCCATGAGTTTACGGAAAATATTTTTTGAGGGAATATCCAAACCGTTGGTTGGCTCGTCCATAATCAAAATTTTGGTGTTTTGTGCCAGGGCAAAGGCAATCAACACCTTTTTCTTCTGTCCGTACGACAATTTTTGAATAGAAGCATTGCGATCTTTGATTTCAAATTCCGACAGATATTCATAAAATTGATCTTTGTTGAAATTGGGATAAAACGGGGCATAAACATCAATAAAACGAGAAATTTTAAGATGCGGAATAAACATCTCTTCTGGAAGAAAACTAATCTGTTCCAAAATCTCCTGTTTACGCAATGCCGCCGATTCTCTCAAAATGGTTGCCGTACCCGAGGAAGCAAAACGCAAGCCTGCCACAATCTTCAACAGCGTAGTTTTACCTGCTCCGTTTTTACCCAGCAACCCATAAATATGACCACCCTCAAGTTGCAAATTCAATCCCTTAAAGAGCGGTTCTCTTTTATGATACCCAAAATTAATATTTGACAGTGTTATCATGTTTTATATATTGATAGTAGTATGCTTTATCTTTTTAGTGTATCAGTGAATTAATGCACTGCAAAAATACAATAATAATAGATTTAAAAATGCATGTTGATAATTTTTTTTCTTATTGATTATAAGCAAATTATAATGCCTCTAAATAAAACAGTTCTATTTTTGTCTTATTTTTGGGAAGAAAATCAGGGAAACGATGCCTAAAGGACACAATTTTACTCCAAAGTTTTTAACATCCTCCTGTTAAAAAATAAATCCCTGCCCATCGAAGATTTTCGAGTATTTTCAATTATTTTTGTTGTTTAAAGAAGTTTCTCATTAGAGATATGAAAATAGTAAAAGCGATTTTAAAAATAGCGCTGTGCATCAGCATTCTAATAATGGTAGTCGTTGCTGCCATTGCCATGAAAAATCGCCGTTGTGAAACGGTTGAGGTTGCTTTCGTCCCAAAAAACAGCGCTGCAATTTTGACACAACCGGATGTGCTTGCACTATTAACTCAACAGAACATCACTTGCATTAATAAAAAAGTGAAAGAGGTCGAACCGAATAAAATTAGCGCCCTGCTGCAAAAACATCCTTATGTGGATGAAGTTTCCGGTGTCTATTTTTCGGGCACAACACTTCATATTGACCTTAAATTGAAACAGCCCATTTTGCACCTTTATTCCCGACAGGGTAATCAATATTTAATGGACGATAAAGGATTCCTGTTGCCCTGCCTGCCTGTTATGCAAGCACGTCTTTTAATTGCAAATGGCGCTCTGAATCAAGAATATAAAGCTGGATTGACCGATACTTGCAATGCTACTCTGCACCAGCTTTACGTGGTAGCTTCCGCCATTAACCGAAACCCTTTTTTGAAAGCGCAGATTTCGCAGCTTTACGTTACCGGCGATCCCAGCAACGAAATTGAAATGCTCCCGATAATGGGTAACCAAACCATTTTGCTGGGCGATACTTCCGACCTGGAAAACAAATTGAAAACCCTACAAACTGTTTATAAAGAAGGAATTAGTTATATTGGTTTTGATAAATATTCCCAATTGGATTTAAGATATAAAAATAGAGTTGTTGCAAAAATAAGATAGCGATGAAGAAAAAAAACAAGAAACAGAATCTGCCCGAAACAGTAGTTGGCTTGGATATTGGCACTACCAAAATTGCTGCTATTATTGGTCAGAAAGATAATGAGGGTAAAATTAGAGTGTTGGGATATGGGAAAGGAATTTCAACCGGCGTGCAAAATGGTCTCGTTTTTAACGTAAAAAAAACAGTAGAGGGTATCCGATTTGCTATAGACAGTGCTGAAAAACGCTCTGAACTCAATATCAGTGAGGTTTTTGTGGGTGTAGCCGGACGGCATATACGCAGCAAAGAGTTTAAATATACCTTTCTCCGCCTAAACGGAAAATATAATACCATTCAGCAGGAGGAAATAGATAAGGCAATTGAAAATCTGCACAACATTTCCGTAAATGCTGCAGAAACTATTATTACGGTAATTCCGCAACGCTATGTTATTGATGAAAAACGGGTTATTACAGATCCCGTCGGCGAACTGGGTGAACAAATCGAAGGCTATTTTCAGATTGTTACCAGCGATAAATATGAGATTGAAAAGATTATAAAATCGGTACAAGATTCCGGCTTAACCATCAAGGGGATCACACTTGAGCCAATTGCCTCCAGCCTGTCCTGTCTCTCCGAAGAGGAGAAACGCGAAGGCGTGGCCATGGTAGATATTGGTGGCGGGACTTCCGATTTGGCTATCTATCACGGCGATAACCTGGTTTACACTAAAGTTATTCCTATCGGCGGACAGGTAATTACGCGGGATATTGCTCAAATTTGCCATATTACCGAAGAACAGGCTGAACAAATAAAAAAGATATACGGCTCTTGTGTTCCGGAAAACAGCAACCGAACCAACATGATTACCATTCCCCATTTTGGAGGGCAACCCGTTTCAATAAGTGAAGAAAATTTGGCTAAAATTATCCAGGCACGGGTAAAACGCGATATTGCAGATAAGGTGAAACAGGCTATTGAAGAATCGGGATACAAGGATAATCTTTATCGCGGAATCGTGCTTACCGGTGGCGGCTCTTTGCTCCATCACATCAAAGAATTGTTCACCTATGTAACTCAACTTCAAGTGCGTTTGGCTATTCCAGATATTGGCTTTTCCAGTTTTCCGAATGAATTGCGCAATCCGGTTTTTTCTACCTCCCTGGGATTGTTAAAATATGGTATTCAGGGAGAAAAGTTGCCCAATACAGAGTTGGAGGAAAAAGAGATGCATGCAAATGACGCTGGAGATTCAAAAAACGGTCAAAACGAAAATAAAACGCCCACACAAGTGTTTACAATTGTCAATGCGGCCAAAAATTTTTTTGGTAATTTAATAGAGAGTTCTTCCTAGTTTTTAATTAGATAACTGTAAAAAACATATAGTAAATATGAGAGAAAAAATTGAATTTACACCTGAGTTTGGCAACAAAGCTAGCAATGCCACTATTAAGGTAATAGGAGTTGGCGGAGGCGGCGGAAATGCCGTAAAACACATGTACAAAGAGGGAATTGTAGGGGTTGATTTTTTGATTTGCAATACCGATCGGCAAGCATTGAATAACAATCCTGTCCCCTCCCAATTGGTGCTGGGCAGCAGTGGACTGGGTGCGGGAGCTAACCCCGAAGTAGCCCGGGAATTGGCCGAAGAGAGCACCGAAGCTCTGAGAGATTTTATTGGCCATGACACCGACATGCTCTTTATTGCTGCCGGCATGGGTAAAGGCACCGGCACGGGAGCGGCACCTATAGTAGCGCGTATAGCCCGCGAAATGAACATTTTAACTATCGGCGTAATAACCTATCCGTTTGAGTATGAGGGATCTCGTTGCGCCAATCAAGCCGAAATCGGTATTGCTGAAATCAAAAAACATGTTGATTCTTTAATCATTATCCAAAATGAAAAGATATTCACCTATTATCAAAATGTGCCATTTAATGAAAGCTTTGGCTATGTGGACGATGTGTTAAAAAATTCCGTTAAATGCATTGCCGAACTGATAACTGTGAATGCAGAGGTTAATGTCGATTTCAATGATGTGAAATCGGTGATGAAAGACAGCAATTCGGCCATGCTCGGTATTGCCACGGCAAATGGTGAAAATCGTGTAGAAGAGGTTATTGATAAAGCCCTGCACTGTCCGTTGCTTAATTTAGATCTGATTTCTAATGCCAAAAATCTGCTCTTTTTTGCCAGTAGCGGTACGGAAGAACCTATTAGCACCATCGAATGGAAAAACCTTACAAGCTATTTTAAACGCTATGAGGGCGAAAATGTGCGCGTTATTTGGGGCTATGACATTAATAATGTCGAATTGGGTAAAGATATAAAACTTTCAGTAATTTTGACTAATTACGAAACGGAAAAGGCAGCTGTTCCCCCGTCTTTGCCAAACGACCTGACGGAAACCCTAATCACTCCTGACAGAGAAGATAATAATCAGCAACAGAATACAGCACACGGTATCAGAACTCTCTGTCCGGAAGACAAATCGGATACAGAGATTCCGATTTCGGACGAACAACCGGGATGGGATATAAAAAATACGAACGAATTGGAGAAAATTCCAATTGTGCCGGAAAAAACGGTTATTTCCACAACATACACACATAATCCTTTTGATTTTATAAATGGCAATGGTATTGCTCCATCACAAGAAAATCCAGTAAATGATTCGCAATCGGGTCAGCCGTTGGCAATGCATACGGTTCAATCTATTCAAAATCAAATCGTTGTTGATAATAATGTGCAGATAGATATGTTTTCTTCCAATGACGATATTTATGAAGACGACATAAAATATAACCACTTAATAAATACACCGGCTGCCATGCAAACCCTGCGAGACAATGCTTTAGACCAGTTAGTAGCACAACCCGGCAAAGTGCAGGAATTTAATCCTTTTAACAATGAAACGGATAATGATGCCAATGAGTTTTTAAACTCACTTCCCGATTAGCAGCACTTCTACTGTTAATCGGCTAATTATAGATTGCTGTGCTTTTTGGCAGAAATGATATCAAAAATTTTGCATATATTTGCATTCACTGTGAAATTGTATAATCATGAATAAAAACACAAAATTATGATACGCAAATTTGCTACATTACTGATAGTTATGTTTTCTTTATTGGGTTTTTCAGGCAAAAGTGCTGCACAAGGATACCAAATTAAGGTGAAAATAAACCCTGTTGAAACTCAATATATCTATCTTATTGATAATCAATTTTCTAAAAAATATGTTTTAGACACTTGCCGCCTGAAAGCACAAAAAAACAACATGCCACTTAATGTTCTCTTTAAAAGCAATGTTGAAATTCCTTTTGGCCTCTATACAATTGAATGTAATGGAAAAGTATTGAAAACTATAGCCTTAGGAGGAAAAGAAAAAGTTGAATATACCCTTGATTTGACCGCGACAAGTAGCCCAATTCAACCGACACTGCCGCTCAAATCCGGCTATTCTGATGTGGTATTGCATGCCATTGCTCATTACGAAGTTACGACAGCAGAGGCATTTTCTATTCCTCAAGCATACCAAAACATTGATTTTCAATTTGATACGGATAGCGCCCGCCTGTATTGGAAAAATCGAATCTTTACTCATTGCTTCCTTGATGATGAAAATCTGCTGCACATGCCGCTTGATTACGACAAGCGTCTCCTCTTCTATTTTACCAAATGCGTGAAGCCGGAAGCCGACAGTTTGAAGCAGGAAACCGAATGGCTGCTCAATCAAGCAGATTCTTCGGTGGTGCTGCAAAAATATTATCTTAATATGCTGCTTTCAATCTTCCGCGATGCCGACCATGCCTGTGATGAGGCAATTGTGTTTATATTTGAAAAATATTGTTCTTCAGGCACTTGTGAGTGGCTTGATCCAACTTGGAATCGCATCTTTAAAAATTGGGTAGCACGCATTAACAAACTTATTAAGGGAGCTACTGTACCAGTTTTAGAGGCTTATGATATGACGGAAAAACTTATCTCAACCGACAGTTTACCGCACCAAAAGATCGTGCTTTGGTTTTGGGATCCCGATTGTGATCACTGCATTGAAGAGACTCCGAAATTGTTTCAAAAATATAAGAAATTGAAAGATAAATACAATTTTGAAGTATATGCCATCTCTATTACGGAAGATTTGCCGCGCTGGAAAGCCTTTATCGAAAAACACGGCCTCAACTGGATTAATGTAAGTTACGCTATGGGTACTCCCAATTACGATTTTATTGATTATTTTGATTTGGTAACCACACCTGCCATTTATCTGATTGATAAGACGCATCGTATTATAACACACAGTTTTAACGTATTAGATTTGGAAAAAATGTTGAAATGATTATGCCCAGGCACAATCATTTGAAAATAAACGTATCATGCTATTTAAGAGTCAAAACTCCATAGAGAGTTAGGAAGACAGAGTGTGGAAGCAATCTTTTTGTGGTTATTATGAGAATAAAAAAATAAATTATAGAAGAAAAGATGAGAAAAAATGTAATTTTAAGTTTAATCCTGATTAGCGGATTATGGATGCCGGCAGCAGCTCAAAAAGGACAGGCAAATAACAGTAAAAAGACAACCGGGCACGAGTTGATTTTTAATGTCAAAAATGCTCCAGACCATAAAATGCTGTTAGCTATACATTTTCGAGACAATTTAGTAGTTAAGGATTCGGCCTTTGCAACCATGCCGGGAAAATTTATATTTAAAGGGGACAACAGTTACGATGATGGTCTTTACACATTGGTCTCAGAACGCAAAACACCTTATCTCAACTTTATTATTGATAAAGGGCAACATTTTGAATATTCGCTGGACACGCTGGGCCTTTCCGAAAATTTTTCGGTTAAAAATTCGGAACCAAACCAGGTGATGCTCAATTTTCAAAGAAAAAATAACGAAGCACAAAAAAAAGCGCAAACGTGGGTAGAAAAAATCAAGGCGTTTGAAACAACAAACGAAAAGGACAGCTTGACCCTTTATCGTCAAAAAATGACTGATTTAAACAAAGAGATGGTTGCTTTTATTGATAATATGATTGCTCAATACCCCAATATGCTCTTTTCCAAAATGCAAAAGATTTACAAACAGATAGATATCCCCAATGCCCCAGAAATGCTGGATAAGGAAGAGGGTTTGGAATGGCAACGCTGTTACTATCGCACCCACTATTGGGATAATGTGGATTTGACAGATGGCCGTCTTATTTTCACCCCTGCATTTGAACCGAAAATGAAAGACTATTTTGATAAAATGCTCAAATACATGGAGGTGGATTCCATTATAAGATATACCGACATATTACTGGAAAAAAGTAGCCACGACAGCCTGATGTCCCGTTTTATGATTGATTGGACTTCCCGTTTCTTTCAGGAAGACCAAATTATGGGACATGATGCTGTTTTTGTGCATATCGTCAAAAATAATCAATTGAAAGGTAAATGTCCCTGGATGGACGAAGATTTGATTTCGCGCTACGAGAAACGGGTTACCCGCCTGGAAAATATTTTGATAGGCCAGCCTGTTCCTGAATTGGTGATGCACGATACCACAATGCTGGATGACGCTCGACACATGTTTTCCACTCATCGAATGTCAAAGCCCTATGTAATACTTTGGTTTTACGATCCCAATTGCCATACCTGCAAAACCGAATCAGGCAAATTGCAAAAACTTTATGATTCGTTAGAGACGGCCGGTACACGCAATTTTGATGTCTATTCCGTAGCTGGCAATTATGACGATATCAATGCATGGAAAAAGTATGTGAAAGAACATAACTATAAATGGACACAAGTGGGCGGCAATGTAGCCAATTACGACTATCTGACTCATTTTGACCTGAATGGTTACCCCGGTATGTTTATTATGGACAAAGAGCACAAACTCATTGCAAATCGCCGCATCGAAATCGCTGCCATCCCCGAATACATTCAACAATGGGAAAGAATGCAGCAGCATATCAGGGAACGGAATGAAAAGGAGGGGAAATAAAGGAAAATAAATGCCTTTTATTCGTAAAGCAACCTATTTTCCATCTCGTTTTAGAACAATTAAAACTGTGTAAACCAGTATTTTAATATCCATGTGGATAGACATGTTTTCGATATAGAGAATATCCCATTTAAGGCGTTCAATCATCTCCTCTATATTTTCGGCATAACCAAACTTCACCTGTCCCCACGAAGTGATTCCCGGCTTTATGCCCTGTAGCAGTTTGTAGTGGGGTGCAATTTTCGAAATTTGGTCAATATAGTATTTGCGCTCGGGACGCGGTCCTACTAACGACATGTCGCCAATCAGTACGTTGTAAAATTGGGGCAATTCGTCCATGCGGGTTTTACGCAAAAACTTGCCGAAGCGTGTAATGCGATTGTCGTCTCGGCTTGAAAGTTGAGGCACTCCATTGGATTCTGCATTTTCTATCATCGAACGGAACTTAACGATATGGAATGGTTTTCCTTTAAGTCCTATTCTTTCTTGAATATAAAAAACAGTGCCTTTTGACGAGCATTTCACCCTAATAGCGATGAATAGATAGAGAGGGAATAATACAATAAGCGCCAAAAGCGAGAAAAAGATGTCCAAGCCACGTTTAATAAACTGTTGCCAAATGGAAAGATATTCGGGAGAGATGGTAATAAGCGGCTCATAAAAGATAGCTGATGTCTTCACCGTTCCCATTACAAAATCGTTATTTTGCGGAATAATTTTCAGCGTAATGTAATAGTTGCTGTTATCGCGTACCAGCATAATAATCGACTCAATAAATTTACGTTTGTCGTTTTGTATGGCAATAATCAATTCTTCAATATTTTTTTCGCGAATAAGCGCATCCAATTCGTGTATCTCGCCTAAAAAAGGAAGTTCAGAAGCAAGAGCATGATCAGTCTCTTCGGGTATGGTAAGATAGCCCAAAATGTACTTTTTATAGTTTGGATTTTGCTTAATTATCGCCTGATAAGTTTTGAGTGCAATCGCATCGCTGCCGATAATCAGTATGTTATGCCCCCATTTACCGGAGTGAAAACCGGTTACGATACAGGTGGTAATCAACATGCGCGGGATATAGGTAAGTAAAAACTGACAGCCGAAAAGTATGGCAAAATAGAGCAGATAATCGCTGTAATCCAGAATAACATCATCTAAAATAATGGCGAAAAAAAAGCATATGGAACCCGCCAGTGTAAAGATTATGGTACTTTCAAACTCTTTTAGACGCGATTTATGGGTTATATTTTGGTAAGTGCTCGCCAAGACATGCAAAAACATCCAAATTGCGGGATATATGATTAATCCAGCATAAAATTTATAATCGTGAAAAATGCTTTGTGAAAAATGGTCAAGTAGCGTGACATCTACATGCCATTTGCGATAAATAAAAAAGACAACCCACGTAAAAAGTGCAGCCAGAAGGTCGAAAATAAAGTAAAATGCAGTGAATTTTCTTTTATTCATGCCAATTATTTAATGTAAATCACTTTCATATTATCAAAACAGAACTTGGCTTGTTCCGCATCCATGCTATTGCCGGCCAAGCGCATTCTTGCTTTTATGGTAGCGTTGCCTTGTGCACCGTTACCTACTATTTTGGTGAGATTAACATAGATTTTATTCCATGTATTGGTAGGGCGCAACCCAATCAGCGAGCGAGCATTCCAAAGGCCATTATAGTAGAGATCTATACCTATATAAACATCTCTGTCGCACTTATAATCCATTTCAAAGAAAAGATTTTTCTCCTGTGCAGGGACGGTCATTTCTGGCCCAATAAGTTCAAATGGCTTTTGTGTTTCGTTTATGGTTATAACCCCCACATTTTGCCCGTCAATCATCTCTACTTTAAGCGAAATAGGGGATACTATCGTATCAGGGCTGAAAACAGTGCTGTTATTAAACAGTTCCAGCAAGGGAATTTGCACTCCTTTCTGAAATTTAAAACGAATAGGATTATCCTTAAATGAATAGATTTCTCCTTTTTTAAGGAAAATTGTAGTAATACACGGGCTAACCATTACATCATAATTTCTAACAGTGGTAGATATGCCATCCATTTTTACGCAAGGCATAATGTACAATTGAGTAGAATCGGTGCTCAGGATTGGAATTTTGGCGGGCAGGGTATAAACGCCCAGATTTTTTCCATTCACCAATAGCCCTACATGGGTAAAATTCTGTCTGGCAATAGCCGCCAGCTCTTCGGCAGTGTAGGTTGTATTTTGCACGAAATTAAAATCGCCCATATCCATGCTGTTCTGCAAATCTTCTTTCGTTATCTCTATATACGAGGGCGTTAAATCCTCTTTTTTACAGGAAATCGCCATCAATGCTAGTAATAAAATATAAAAAGCTATCTCTCTTCTCATGAATGGTATAACTTAAAAAATGCAATTTTATTTTATGAAGGAAAAATATTGTATTGCTCTAAATCCATACTGTTTCCCGAAAGTGAGGAATATGGCAGTTGTGGAACCCGGCATTATGCAAATGTTGCGCATAGCGGGGACGTACCTCTTCTTCGCCATGTATAATAAAAATCTTCTTCACTTTAGATTGCTCTTGACACGACAAGTATTGTATCAATTCCTTATAATCGGCATGCCCCGAAAAAGATTCGATAGAAGCTAAAGTGGCTCTCACTTTATATATTACTCCAAAAATAGAGACTTTAGAGTCTCCTCGCATAATCTTAGCTCCCAGCGTAGTTGGGGCACAATAGCCCACCGACAATATAGTGGTTTTGGGGTTTTCAATATTGTTAGCCAGGTGATGTTTTACCCGCCCCGCCTCCATCATGCCCGAAGCCGAAATGATGACACAGGGGCGATTATAGCTGTTCAATCGCTTGGAATCCTCAATAGTACGCACATACTGCAGCTTTTCAAATCCAAACGGGTCGGCCACGCCACTCAGCTCTTCGAGCATATTATCACTAAAACAGTCCGGGTGCATTCCAAAAATGTGAGTAGCCGATACGGCCAGCGGGCTGTCCACAAAAATTTCTACATCGGGCAGGTCGCCGCACAAATTAAGGCGATGCAGCGCATAAACTATATCCTGAGTGCGTCCAATGGCAAACGATGGGATAATCAGTTTCCCTTTTCGCTTGGCACAGGCGTCTTTTACAATCAGCAACAGTTGTGATTCGGCCGTATCAATTGTTTCATGAAGTCGATCGCCATAGGTGGATTCAATAATAATGTAATCGGCCTGAGGAAAAGCAACAGGATCGGGTAAAATTTTCTTGTTATAGCGGCCTACATCTCCGGTATAACAGAGTGTTTTCGCAGTATTATCTTCAGTATAAGTAATATAGACCGCGCTACTCCCTAACATGTGTCCGGTATTGATAAATTGCACTGAAAAGTTGGGTGTAATGGCAAAAGTGTGATTATAAGGAACAGAATGAAAGTGTGTAAGGCTGGCAGCAGCATCTCTTAACGTGTAAATTGGTTCTATTGGAGCCAGACCATGCAAGGCACGTTTTCGATTAAATTGCACAGTATCGGCTTCCTGTATTTTTCCGGAATCGGGCAGCATGATAGAGCATAAATCGCGTGTGGCAGGCGTGCAAAAAATTACTCCTCGAAAACCCATCTTGCAAACGTAGGGAATTAATCCCGAATGGTCAATATGGGCATGCGATAAAATAATGTAGTCAATTTGAGAGGGCGCAAAGCCCAAATCACGATTCATGGAGTCGGTTTCCAACCCCTTGCCTTGGTACATCCCGCAATCCAGTAAAATCTTAATACCATCATTGGTGGTAAGCAAAAATTTACTGCCGGTAACTTCTTCAGTGGCTCCTAAAAAATCTATTTTCATGATTATACTGTGTTTAATTCTTTAAGCCTGCAAAAATAGAGACAAAATTATAAATAGCTAAGAACATTCCGTTCAATTCGTCCTAAAATATCTTCTGTATCCACTTTTATAAATTTTTTGCCGGTAATATTTTCATAAAGTTCGATATAGCGGTTAGAGATATCGGCTACCACCTCATCGCTCATTTCAGGTACAATTTGGCCGGTTTGTCCTTGAAAGCCACAGTTCATCAGCCATTCGCGCACAAACTCCTTAGAAAGCTGTTTTTGGCGTTCGCCCCTTTGAAAACGCGCCTCGTAGCCATCTGCGTAAAAATAGCGTGAAGAGTCGGGCGTATGAATTTCGTCTATGAGGTAAATTTTGTCTTCCCTTTTGCCAAATTCATATTTGGTATCCGCTAAAATAAGCCCCTGTTTTTGCGCCAGTTCCGTACCTTTAGCAAAGAGAGCAAGGCTATATTTTTCCAACAGTTCATACTCTTCCGGCATAGCCAGTCCGCGTTGTAAAATTTCGGCTTTAGAAATATCTTCATCATGTATCCCTTGTTCGGCTTTGGTAGATGGGGTAACGATCGGCTGTTCAAAACGCTGATTTTCACGCATTCCGTCAGGCAGACGAATACCGCAAAATTCGCGCTTCCCGTTTTTATAACTTCGCCAAGCGCTACCGCAGAGATAACCCCGCACAATCATCTCTATGGGAAATCCTTGACAAAGAATACCAACCGTAACATTGGGGTCGGGCGTAGCCAACTTCCAATTAGGGCAGATATCGGCGGTAGCATCTAAAAACCTGCTGGCTATTTGATTCAAAACTTGTCCTTTGTATGGAATACTGCGCGGCAATATCACATCAAAGGCCGAGATGCGATCACTGACCACCATCACCAATATTTCATCGTTGATATTATAAACATCGCGCACTTTGCCATGATAAATACTTTTCTGATTGGGGAATAGAAAACAGGTCGTTTTAACGATACTCATAAAAGTAAAATTTAAAGTGCAAAAATACGATTTTTTTAATTGTCAGGTGGTGCTTAAAAAAACATCGCGCCTTTATGCCCCTTTTTCTTCCATTTTTTACGAAATTCAGAAAGTAAAAAGCACCTTCCCGTTCGTTTTTTGCGCTATTATCGTATTGTAAATAATTCATTCTCATCAGCATACAAAAAAATAAAAAAAATAACGATTTATATTAATTTTTTTTATACAATTGAACCGCCATTTTTGAACGGCATAAAAGTTATTACTAATTTAAAATTTAACTGAGATGAAAAAATTTAGACTGACTCAAATTCTGATGTTGCTGCTCTGCGGGGTTATGGTAATGGCCTTGAGTTGCGGAAAGGATTGTAAAAAGGGCGATCCCGGTTATCCGGCTACTGAAAAAACCTGCAATGTGCAAGCCCCCAGCCGCTCAGTGTCGGTTAGCGCCCCTCAGTTCGGTACCGAAACCAAAATACTTAATACTGTAAACTCAATAAATAACCTTAAAATTAAAGCGCTATGAAACACCTTATTTTCATGCTATTGGCGCTTGCAGCGCTATTAGCCTCCTCGTGCCACAAGCCCGATAAAGGGCTTGACGACCTTCAACTGCAGAACAAGCCGCGCAGCTTGTAGATAGAAACCGGAAAAATTGTGGTGGCGAAATAGGTGCGCCGAGAAAGGCACAATGCTCTGAATATTGCATTACCTGTTGTTATGGTATTGTGAAAATTATATTCCAATGATTTCCAACCACTTGATGGCTTCTGCTACAGAGTTTACCTTTTCAATTTGCAACAGCGGCTTGCTGTTCTGCTCTTTGATTTGCACTTGCGGATAGTGCGCCTGCATAAACGACAGAATATTTCCAAACAGTTCCGATTGAAAGAACGGGGCTTCCGATTTGCCGGCAAAATATCCGGTAAAGCAGTTTTTACGCAGTGAAATCTTTTCAAAATGCAAATTGATAGCCTTTTGGCGTAATAAAATCGTCTGCATCAACTCTTCGGTTTCAGGAGGAATGGGGCCAAAAAGATCAAGTAATTTCCGACGGAATTTTTCCAATTTCTGGGCATTCGCAACAGCATCCAATTCTTTGTAAAGGTTCATGCGCTCGCCTACACTGCTCACATAATCGGTAGGTATAAGCAGTCCCAAATCAGTTTCAATAAGGCATTCTCGTTGCAGCAATTCTAAAGAATCAGCCATTTCCAAGCCCTGTTCGCCGTTTTCCCGCAATTCTACAATGGCCTCATTGAGGATTTTTTGGTACATGTCAAAGCCAATATCATTGATAAAGCCACTCTGATCTCCACCTAAAATATCGCCTGCCCCACGAATGTCAAGGTCGCGCATGGCAATTTGAAAGCCACTGCCGATGTCCGAATACTCTTCAATGGCTTTAAGGCGTTTGCGAGCATGCTCGTTTAATTCCTCAAATGAGCGAATTAACATATAACAAAAGGCCTTTTTATTGTTTCTCCCCACTCGCCCCCGCAACTGATGCAGTACATTGAGAGCATAATTTTGAGCATCGTTGATAATCATGGTATTGGCATTGCCAATATCCAATCCCGACTCTACTATGGTAGTAGCCACCAGCACATCATACTGGCCATTGATAAAATTGAGCATAATCTCCTCTAATTGAGCGCCTTCCATCTGTCCATGTCCGATAGCAATACGCGCTTCCGGCACTAATCGCTGTACTAAGCCGGCCACTTCGGCGATATTTTGAATCTTATTGTGTACAAAAAAGAGTTGCCCGCCTCGTGCTATTTCATAATTTATGGCATCTCTAATAAGCTCTTCATCAAACAAATGCACCTCAGTTTGAATAGGATAGCGGTTAGGCGGAGGAGTAGTAATTACCGAGATGTCGCGTGCGCCCATTAGCGAAAACTGCAGGGTACGGGGTATCGGTGTAGCCGACAGGGTGAGCGTATCCACACTCACTTTCAATTCGCGCAATTTCTCTTTGGCAGCCACCCCGAATTTTTGTTCTTCATCAATAATCAGCAATCCTAAATCCTTAAATTCCACATCTTTACTCAACAGTCGATGTGTTCCTATAAGAATATCTACCATGCCAGTTTTCAACTTTTGCAAACACTCCTTAATCTGTTTGGCGCTTTTAAAGCGATTGATATAGTCAATATTACTCGGAAAATCTTTCAATCGTTCGCTAAAAGTAGTAAAGTGTTGCAATGCCAGCACGGTTGTAGGCACAAGCACTGCCACCTGTTTGTTATCGCACACCGCCTTAAAGGCCGCCCGCACCGCAATTTCGGTCTTGCCAAAACCTACATCGCCGCAAATCAGCCTATCCATCGGGTGCTCCGACTCCATATCAGCCTTTATTTCGCACAACGACTTCACCTGGTCGGGAGTATCCTCATACATAAATGAGGATTCCAGTTCATTTTGCAGATAATCGTCCACGCCAAAAGCAAATCCGTTCTGATTTTTACGTTTGGCGTAGAGCTTAATCAGGTCTATAGCCAGCTCTTTTACTCGCCGTTTAGTACGCTCTTTCAATTTCTCCCAGCTGCCCGAACCGATGCGGTGTAATGCGGGTGCAACACCCTCTTTTCCCACATATTTGCTGATTTTATGCAACGAATGAATGCTAACATAAAGCATATCGCCATCCTTATAGGCCAATCGAATCACCTCCTGCTCTTTTCCGCTAACATCCATTTTTTGCAACCCCTGATAAATCCCAATTCCATGGTCAATGTGCACTACAAAATCACCGGCCTGCAAGTTGTAAACCTCCTTCAGAGTAAAGGCTTCGCTCTTTTTAATTTTGTCGCGAATGGAAAAACGGTGATATTTGGCAAAAAACTGATGATCGGTATAGAGACATATTTTTCCGTTTTCATCGCGAAAGCCTTCATGAAGCTCCATTTTTTTTGCTATAAATAACTGATCTACAATATATTGCGTTTGATTTTTGCGATTATACTGTATTAGCAAGTCTGCCATAATATGGCGTACTCTTTCAATTTGATGTTCATTTTCCGATAAAAACCACGAATGAAAACCCTGCTCCAAATTGGCAATCCATTCATCAAGCAGCAACTCAAAATTTTTGGAAAAGTTATTTTGCGGTTTAATGTCAAAGTCAAACCGGGCGTTACAGGGCTTCATCACATCTGAATTAAGTTCGCAAACAGGGTATTCGAGTATCGTTTTCAGAAACTCTTCGCCCGACAAAAACAACTCTTTCGGCTCTTCTTTTTCGAGTTCATTCTCTCCGCCCAGATAGAGTTCGGCGGCCTTGGCGTAATTATCCTGGATAACAGCTTGCAGATCGGGGATGCTGTTGAGCCACAAGCACGGCTTCCCTAGCAAGAAACGGATAAAATTGCATCGATCTTCCCCCTTAACATGGCCAGAAATATGAGGCAGTATTTTAAAACTGTGTTGTTCTCCAATAGAGAGTTGTGTATTGGAATCGAAGCGGCGCAACGAAGAGATGCTATTTCCTGACAGCTCAAGACGTATCGGAGATTCTTCACTATAAGCATAAAGATCGAAGATGCCTCCGCGCCAGGCAAATTGTCCGGGTTCATACACAAAATCCTCTTGCCGGTAGTGGTTTTGATATAGAAAATCAAGCAAAGCTTCTACCGAAATGCCGGTGCCGACTTTCAAATCCAAAGAATTGGATTTTATATATTTATGAGATATTTGCTTCTCAAGCAGCGCATCAGGATAGCTCACAATAATCAACTTTTGCCGGCTATTGACCAATTTATTAATGAGTTCAACGCGCAGTTTCACATTCACATTGTCAACCTCTTCACTATGATAGGCTCGCCGATAGGAAGCTGGAAAATAGTGCACCTCCCTATCGGCCAAATCGTGCTGTTGATCAGCCAGTAAAATTTCCAAATCGTGGTAAAAAAAAGCCGCTGTTTCTCGATCGGGAAACAGAAAAAGCTGGTGTTCATTTCGTTTCTCCAGCAGTTGTGCAGACGCCAGAGCAAACGACGAGCCGCTTAACCCTGCTAAATGCACTCTATAATTAAATGCCTCTGTTTCCGTCAAAGTCTCCGACAAAGCCGATAGTAACGGCGGATTAAAGTTTAATTCTTTTGCTACATTCATTTTATTTTTAATTTGCAATGATCATATTTTGGCAAGAGTACAAAATTTATAAACCATCCATTTGGGATAAAAATAGACAATGGCAATCAGCGTGAGCAACGTATTCAACATGGATATTCTGAAAAAGTCGCGAAATGGGCGAAAATGACTTACACGCTCGCCGACAGGGGCATAATAGACCGAAACAGGGATAGCTTTTACAGTAATAAATCTCCAGCTGAGGCGCACCAGCATCTCTAATTCAGCTTCGTAGCGATTACAAAAAAAGTGCATCCTGCGCATTTTTTGAATGGGATAGAGTCGAAATCCGGATTGAGTATCGGGCAAGCCATGCAACGTTTGCAAATGATACCAAAAATTGGAAAAACGGTTGGCAAAACTGTTTTTTGCCGGCATATTTTCCTGTTGCAGCAAACGGCTACCTATCAACAGCGAGTCGGGCACAGCGGCTATGGCTTCTATAAAACAAGGGATATCGCTGGGATAATGCTGTCCGTCAGCATCAATGGTAATGGCGTAGCGAAATCCAGCCTGCAACGCCCGTTTAAACCCGCAACGCAAGGCATATCCCTTGCCTCTATTGCGTTCATATTCCACTACCTCAACCCCCGACACTCCTTGCAATAACGCTTGAGTTTGATCGGTACTGCCGTCATTTACCACAATAATGTACCCTGCGTAAGGTTTCGCCGAATCAATCACTTGAAGCAGCGTAGCAGCATTATTATAGGCTGGAATGATGAGGCAGTAGTCTTGATCCATTATTTAACTGTGAACTGCAGGTTGTTTGAAAATGAGGGTTAATTTGCTGAATATAACATCGTTATATCGAACAATTATAGTAGTAATTAAGTTTTCTGCTTCCAGTTGGGTATGAAAAAGAAAATCTAAAATGCTATTGTATTGCGGTTCAATAATATGCAAAAACTTCACATTTTTAGCTTCCTGTAAAGTTAAATTTATATTTAATTTATTGGATAGCAATTCTTTGCAAATTTCAATAATACAAATGCCGGGCAAAATCGCCTTTTGAGGAAAATGCACTCGAAAAATGACATGTTGAGGATTCAATGCAACACGACAGCGCCATTGATTATTTATATCTTCTTGTTCTACAATTGAATACAGTAAATTTGTAAACATTATGTACGCTATTTAAAAAGGGTGTCCGACAAAGTAATATTTTTCTTTACAACGCTAAAACTGATTGTGGTTTTATCGCCGGAAGTTTCTATCATTTCAATTTTTGAGGCGGTATAATCCTGATTAAAATAGAGCAGTACCTCCTGAAACATCTTTTTTAGCTCTTTTTGCACCGGAATCAGCTTTACCAGTGTCTGTTTGCCGTTGCTGTAAAGCGCAGTGTTAAAAGTGGCGCTATTTTGGATACTACTGCCGTTAATCATACCCAAAATCATCTCGCTCATTGCCTTAAATGACTTGTTGCTGTTGGCATTGTATTGCATCGTTCCCTTGTCATCTTTCATTACAATTTTGCTGTTATTCAGGATAAAAGAGAATGCTTTGGGGGTTTGATATTCCCAGCGCAGCAGGTTAGCATTTTTATAATACATTATCCCTTTGGAAGTTTGCGTTTCCGTGAGATAAGTCAGTCGCTTCTCCTGTGTAAAATCGGCTTGCAGCGACTGTATTGCTTTTGCATTTTGGGCTATTTCTTCCAACAAGGCGGCAGTTTGCGTAGCAGTAACCTCTTTATAATCGACAGGCTGCGCCTGTAAAACATTTATACATAGCAATATAATAAGAATAATAGGAAATTTCCTTTTCATCGTTCAATCGGTAATTTTGGTGATGTAACGCTTTTTTTGCGGTTTTATTGCAAAAAAAAAGCGCTTCATAAAGAAACGCTTTTTTCTCATAGACAGTGGTTTATTTCACAATCATTTTCTTAATTGCAACTCCGCTTTCAGTGTACATTTTTACAACATATTGTCCGGAAGCAAAGTCAGCCGTACTAACGGAAGTAGAAATGCCGTTTACATCCTTAACTGTAACTCGTTGCCCTACAATATTGTAAATTTCAACTTTGTTCATCTTTACGGAAGAAGCTATCATGACTTGTTCTGTGGCAGGATTAGGATAAACATAGGTCAAATTGTTTAAATCCGTTTGGTTTAAACCTGCGCCGCTTTCAACAATGGGGAATACGAACAAATTGGCATTAAAATTAGTAATGAGTGTAGATACATCTGTCCACGCACCTTGATCCAATACATAAATGGGGGTACCTTCCGAACAATCATCTCTTGTAGTAGGTATAAGCACATCCGTAGAAGTTTCTGTCCATTCGGGAAAATAGACTCCCAGGAAACATGACTGGGTACTTACAGGTTGAGGAAAATTAGATGTAATTGTCGTGAATGCTGTTGTAGATAAGTCTGCGGTATTATACGTGGTAGTAGCCAAAACAGAAGTACGGTCACCATTCATTAATTCAATATTAGCATCTACAATATCGCCATTTAAAATATTCACTATAACTGTTGCAACACCGGTAATCGTTTTTGTCGAAGAAAAAGTGAACCCTGTCCTGCTCCATCAAACAGTTGTGAACTCGTAATATAATAAGGAGTAGTCCTACCTTGCGGAGTGACATTGAAAATTTTTAGTACATTTGCCGCAATATTTTCCGCAGAATAATGATTAGTTTTATCGAACATCAGGATATTGACCACATCAAGTGGAATGCAGCGATTGAACGCTCGTTGGGCGCCACCATTTTTGCCTGTTATGAATTTCTTACGGCAGCAAGTCCAAAATGGTGTGCGCTCGTTAAGGGCGACTATGAGGCAGTAATGCCCCTGCCCTGCCGCACCAAATGGGGCATGCATTATATATACACCCCTCGCTTTTTGTCACGTTTGGGACTCTTTGCCCCGCCCGACACTCCTCCTCACCTTCTCCGTAGCTTTTTTGAGGCTATTCCAAAGCAATTTATCCAAATTGACATGACACTCAACACCCATAACTATACCCCTGCAGCCACCGAAACACTGACGCTCTGCTCTCATCAACTGTCATTGAATCAATCCTATTCTACTATATGTAAGCATTATAGCAACAATCATAAACGCAATCTTAAAAAGACGGCACAGGCGGGCTTGCAATATCATGAAAATGGCAATGTAGCAGAAATTATTGAACTGTTTAAACAAAACAGAGGAAAAGAAAAAACGGTGCACTTTGCCGAAACCGATTACAGTTTTTTGTTACAAATCGCTTGTATATCGCTGAAAATGGGAATATTAGATATAATTACGGTAACCAGTGAGGGCAATCAATTGCTGTGTGGCGCGCTCTTTTTAAAAGAAGCACAGCGTACATGGTTTTGGTTTTCGGGACGCGATGCCCGCTTTGTCGAACAGAAAGCGATGTTTTTTCTGCTGGATGAATATATAAAACGACACGACAATCAGCCAGTTATACTGGATTTTAATGGATCAATGAACGAAAATATAGCCCGGTTCTATCGCGGATTTGGTGGCGAAAAATATGAAGTAGCAATGTGGCATTGCAGCCGAAACATTCTTGTTAAAATGTATTGGCGCTTAAAAAAATGCATTAAAAAAAATAAAAGCTATACATTCATTATTTTTTGTATTTTTGCAACCAATATAATTATCATGCCATAGCATTAAAAAGTTAAAACATTATGAAGCATTTATTTCATTTTTTTGCGAGTATTCTTTCTTTACTGTTCATTGCCGGTCATGTTTTTGCAATAAATGACCCTAAATATCCCTATCATCCAACCCAGAGTTTTCCTCTTGCTTCTTCCAATCTGCCTGTAGTAGTCATTAATTTGAATGAAGTGATGGCAAGCAAAGAGCAGGATCGGCGCATTGATGCCATTATGACGGTGGTTTATCGTACTGACGGAACCAGAAATTATCTGACCGATACCGTTTCTTCCAATTGGAGCAACCCCAATATTATTAGTTATCGCGGCCATATAGCCATAAAATATAGAGGAAATTCCTCTTTCGGCAGTTCCCCCAAAAAACCATTCAGTTTGAAAACCCAAGATGCCAGCGGAAGCAATATTGATGTAAATATGTTAGGCATAGGCGCCGATAAGGATTGGGAATTGCTTGCCCCTTATAATGATAGAAGCATGATACGCGATGTGCTTATTTTTGATTTGATGCGTCCTTATCTGGATTATACGCCACATGGAAAATTTTGTGAACTGGTACTCAACGGCGTATATCAAGGCATCTATATTATGACCGCCAAAGTGGATAGAGGCGACAATCGTATAAATATTCCCAAACCCAGCGCTTCGGGAAACAACCTCACCGGTGGATACCATCTCGAAATGGACCGCAACGATGAGCCTGTTTTCTGGTGCAATTATCATCCGAAAGATTTATATGGAAATAATTTGAGTCAAAGTACCTGTTATCAATATAAATATCCTGAATATGAGGATTATCAGGATGGCATGCAAACTCAAAAAAATTATATTGAAAACAGAGTGCATCTGATGGAAAACACTATTGCAGGAAACGATTTCAAAGACCCTGTACGAGGCTATCGAAAAGAGCTGGATGTAACTTCTATCATTGATTTTATGCTGGCACAAGAGTTTGGACACAATGTGGACGGCTACCGTTTGAGTTCGCCATTCTATAAATACAGAGATAATGTGGATCCGCATTTCAAATTCTCCATTTGGGATTTTAATTTATCAATGGGAAATGCCGATTACTACGAGGGATGGAGCACAGAAGGATGGCAATGGAATATGAATGGCGTGCCCTCTGCCCTTGGAGATGGCAATATGATTCCCTTCTTTTTCAAAAGACTATTGGAAGATGAAGTTTTTCGCATGGAAATGCGGGAGCGTTGGGCATATTTTCGTGAAACCAGCTTTTCGGATCAAAGTCTGCAAAATAAAATTGATTCTCTGCAAGCGTTGCTTCAGGAAGCCTCCGGACGCAATTTCGCAATATGGCCCTATTGGGGAAGCCATGTTTGGCCTAACTATTATATCAGCGAAAGCTGGATCGATGAACTGAACTATTTACGCAGATGGATTAGCAAGCGCGTGACATGGATGGATTCCCAATTATTGACAAGTACCCCGGCTAATCTGATTAGAAATGGCAATTTTGACAGCGATATGAAACGCGGCCCCTATAACAATAATATTTCGTTCTCCTGCTGGATATTAAATGGGAATGTTGGACTGTCCACCACTTCCCCTCTAAACGGGACTTACAACCTTTCGTTTCGTGACAATAATGCTTCTGCCAGGCAAACGCTGACTGAATTGAATAAGGGAAACTATACTCTTAAAGCATGGGTAAGAACCGTAGAAACCCCCAATGTAAAGGTGGTAATTACCCCCATGAACGGTTCTCCTGTAACTTATAATATCAACAATAACAATCAATTTCAGGAAATCACAGTGCAAAATATTCCAATCTCTTCCGGAGTTTGCGATATTAAATTTGAAACTTATAATTCCAGTTTTGGCGGAAATACCAGAGTCTATTTAGACAGTATTGCTTTTTTCCAGCAACCGGAAAGCAATTACGCATATCATCCCGATGTTAAAACAGATATATCTTCAACAAATTTACCAATCATGCTTTTCAATGTAAACAACAGTTTTTCTGCTACCGGAAACACAGAAACGCTCATGTCGTTGATTTACAGAACAAATGGAATGAAAAATAGAATTACCGACTTAAATCCCATAAATATTCTGGATTCCACTGTCATTCAATATCATGGCAATATTCATCTGGAACTCGTTCCCTCAGCAGACGATAAGAAAAGTTTTGTTCTATACACCAAAGATAATAGCAATAACTACCAAAATGTCAATCTGTTAGGACTTGGAATGGCGCATCAATGGAAACTGTTATCTTCAAATAATGATCCCACTTTTTTGAGAGGAATTGTGACTGGAAATATTTTGCAGGGCATTTCTGATTTTAATGTACGCGGCACAGCCTTGGAATTGCTGATCAATAATGTATATCAAGGCATTTATATTATTGTGCCGCAACAGGATATAGCACAAACTTTGGAAATATCGACACCGCACGATGGAGAGAATACTTTTGTGATAGATGTAAATAATGATAATGATTTTAGCGCCATTTTACCCAATCTTGACCTGTTTGGCCACTCCATAGAGGATTCTACCCACTATGGCTACATTTTCCCTGCAGATATGGAAAGAACGCCCCAAATGGAAGCGCTTGCTACCCAATATTATCACACTTTTGAAAATGCTATCATGTCGGAGACAGACAACTACTTGATGTATATCGATACGGCTTCGTTCTACACCTATATTCTCTCCATGGAGTTGCTCAGAAATGCAAATGCCTATCGCACACATCTGGCAATTTCTAAAAAAGAAAACGAAAAAATGCAATTGAGCAGCACGGAACTATTGTCCAAAACCGGCAATACGCCACTCTACGACGTATGGTCAACTGAAGGATGGGCCTGGAATACCAATCGTTTCGACAGCCTGCCTGCCGTACCCTTCTGGTTCTCCGTACTGTTAAATAATAAAGATTTTCATCAAGGGCTATGCCATGCCTGGAGCGCACTAAGAACCACTAAAATTACCAACGAAAAATTCGACAACCTCATTGACCTTTGGCAAGCTCAACTAACCGAAGCACATGCCAGAGAAGCAAAAGTATGGAATTGCAATTACGAAAACACCTATTATCAGTTAAATACATGGGAAGAAGAGATTGCTGTTTTCAAACAATTCCTGCACCAGCGTGCCGCATGGATTGATAATCAATTACTCACTCCCAAACAAACCAATTTAGTAGCTAATGGAGATTTTGAAGCCGATATGCCTCGAAACAACAGTGGCGAATTACTGCTCTCTTCATGGACTCCTGGAGATAATTCTATCGGAAATATCACCTTATTAAATCCTTTTGAAGGCAATCGCGCCTGCTCATTTACGCCTTTTATGGCACAAATTATCACACAAATTCCCGCTGGCTACTATCAATTGAATTTTCACTACAAAGCGTTTGACACTCCTCTTATTGTAAATCTTTATACATTAGATGAAAACAATGCCCCAACAGTGCTTCTTTTCACGGATACGCTTGAAGCGCAAAATCAGTGGACAGAAGCAGGCAGCATATTCGTTCCCTTTCAAAAAAGTGTCGGCTTACTGCAATTCTCAATTTATTCCGGCATTCCCGAAGCGAACGCTACACTTGACAACGTATCCTTAACTTTCGCCGGTGAACTCGGAATTGATACTTACCGCAATCCGCAATCCGCACCCTGCAAAGTATATCCGAATCCGTTCACTCAGGACCTCCATTTTGAATATACCGCTCAAAACACGAAATCTTATATTAAAATATTTACTGTTAATGGGTTACAAATTGCACAATTAGAA
>JAISAD010000103.1 GCA_031266895.1 Bacteroidales bacterium | reverse complement strand
GCCAAACTGCTCTTATAGTACTTCCCGATCATGGGAACAGTGGCATCAGTATGGGCAATCGAAACAGTAAAAATTATGACCGTTTAAGTCTCTCTGCTTTCTTTGAACCTATAAAAAATTATCACAAATCGGCATGGTTCTTTGCAGAAGAGTTGCAAAAAGAGTCGTTGGAAAATGCTGAATTGCTTTTCAGAAAATATTACCAAATCAGACTAACTGATGACGAACGCAAAACGTTTTACAATGCTCGCGATTATAAACAGTCTCCCATTCCGAAAGAAAAACGCTCAACTTTGACACTGGTACGCTCCATCACGAAAATTCTGTACGATCGCACTTACATTGGGTTCACTACTTATGGGCATACCGGAGAAGATGTTTTTTTTGCAGGTTACCATCCCGCTAACGACATGCCAACAGGAATTATTGACAACAAAGAGGTAAATAGTTATCTCTGTCGCCAATTGCAGTTGGAAGAGAAACTGCCTGAACTGACGCAAACCCTCTTTACCCCGCATACTCAACTGTTTGACGCCTCTTTTACAGTACGTATTGATTCGCTTGGGGAACAGAATTATCGCCTTTCCGCCAGTAAGAAACGACTTAAAGTAATAGCCGAAAGTGGAGATAATCAACTCTATATCAATGGGAAAACGGTATTACTAAATTCTGTCATTGTTTATATGGATAAAAACAAAGTTTTTTATCTGCCCAAAAAATTGGAAAACTTAATACTCGAAAAATAAAACCGCTCCTTGCTGTTTCCAGTATATTAATTATAATGACCATTTCCAAGTAACAAAAAAAACTGCCCAAGTTTTGGGCAGTTTTTTTAATATTATCTATTTTCCAATTTTCACCTTCTCTTACGTCCCCTGGAAGAAGCTGGAGCGCCGAGACGATCCATAGCACAGCGAAAGCCAATGTAATCAGTAGATTCATCTTCATCCAAATATCTTCTTTGACCGGGAGACATCCACCAAGCTACATCTTTCCACGATCCCCCTTTTATAACACGAGCGTGGTCGCCAACTAACGAATAAACAGCATTGGTAACAGCAGCTGCCTCCTTACGATACATCCTATCGGTAGCTTCACTATTGGGATTTTGGCCTTCCGGTATCCAAGCCCCCAAATCGTACAGGGAAGCCCAATCGCCATCCAGATAATTGATATTATCGGCCTGACGATAGTTTCGACGCCTGTCATTCTTAAAATCGGAAACCGGCACTTGCGGAATTTTGCCAATGCTATCTCTTTCGGCCACCGTGCCATCTTCAAGCAGTTGTTTGGTCATATAGTAGTTTCCTCTAAACGGATTAAATTCAGATACATCGTTATGCGAATTGGCGCGATATACATCCATAACCCATTCGGCTACATTGCCAGCCATATTATACAAGCCATAGTCGTTTGGCCAATATGATCTTACAGGTGCGGTAATGTCGGCGGCATCATTCAAATTGCCGGCCAAACCCATATAATCGCCGCGTCCACGCCTGATATTGGCTACAAAATCGCCTGTATATTTCTTATCGTTAGTGCGTACGTATTGGCCGTTCCAGGGATAAACTCTTCTTTCGAGCACTCTTTCGTTAAGCGTATTGCCGATTAAGCCATAAGCGGCAAATTCCCATTCGGCTTCGGTGGGAAGGCGATATTTGGGCAGAAGGATGCCGTCCTCCATTCTCACCTGTCTTGATTCGCCTGAAGATATATATTGCAACTGTTTATCAGTATTACCGGCATAGCCTTCGTAAGTTAAATATGGATCGGTACTAAAATAATCTTCGGGACCAATATCGGGCATATACTCAATAATACCCATATCTACAAGAATTTTTTCATTCACGCGGTCTGTACGCCATGCAGCATAGTTAATAGCCTGTAGCCAGCTAACTCCAACTACCGGATAGTCGCGATAGGCAGGATGCCGAAAATAGTATTCCACCGATTTTTCTGCAAATCCTAATTGATTTCGCCAAACGTTTTCATCGGGTTCTGCATTATCCACTACTATTTTAAGGTCATTAGGTATATAAACCCGCTCCAACCAATGCAAATATTCCTGATAATCCAAATTGCTGACTTCGCATTCATCCATATAAAATGAAGATATAGTAACGGTACGGGCTACGTTGTCCCACTCGCGTAATACATCTTCTTCTACCTGTCCCATAGTAAACGTACCGCCTTCAATCAAAACCAGCCCGGGACCTGTTTCCTGTTCTCTAAAAGGATAGACTTCAAAACCGCCGTTTTTGTCATCGTTATAAGTCCAACCTGTAGTAGGAGAGGCCTCTTTCTTACAGGACGTAAACGTCATCATTGCCCCTGCAATAACCATTAAACTTGCTATTTTCATTATTTTATTCATAAAACAATTATTTTTTATTCGTTGAACGTTTATTTGTCTAAAAATATTGTATCACTTTAAAATCCTGGACATTTCAAATCCCTGACCACACGCTGTTTAGCCGGACACGGCAGCAAAAACTGCAACGACACTTCGTGTGCTCCACCGGTTATATTTTGCAGTTTAGAGAGAGTAATGTCGTAGGAATAACCCACCTTAATAAAGTCATACTGCACCCCGCACACAAAAATAAGGGCATCGGTTTCCCCTCTCAGATCAATGCGGTGATTTAAGCCCACAGTAAAAGGATAGAAGCAAAGATAAAACCCATAGTTAAAATAGTCAGCAAAACGCTGATGCTGGTAAATAATATTGGGACTGATAGATATATCGCCGAAAGAGCGGTCTTTCTTGCTTTTTCGTTTCAAGTCGAAATAGCCGCCCACGTGCGCTGTCCATTTCACCGGCATACGCGATACCGACTGAAATCCCACAGGAGGCTGGGTTAAGTGACTGACGGCTAATCCAAAATGAAGCCAATCGGTATAGCCGATAAAACCGGCGGAAATATCAAAAATATGTTTTGACAGATTGCCGGGTTGCACCTCTTGCGTGCCCCATATAAAACCATATTTAGGGTCAATCATGTCGGGAAAAGTCAGTTTATTCCAATCCAGAGAAATATTCATATAAGTGGCTTGCAGTGCAAGTCTCATATTGAACTTTTTCGACACTTTTAACTTAAATGCATACATCAAACTTGCCTGATAGGAGTTGATAATATTGGCTTGCCGATCACCTACAAAGATGACTCCAATCCCACCTGCCAGCTTATCGAAATGTTGGTCGTAAGCGGCCGAATAGGTCATGTACGCATTATGAATAGAAGGCCATTGGTCTCTAAAGCTCAGGGATATGCGCGGACAGATATTTGTACCTGCAAATGCCGGATTCAAATATAAAGGGTTGGCATAAAATTGTGAAAAATGCGCATCCTGTGCCGAAAT
>JAISAD010000098.1 GCA_031266895.1 Bacteroidales bacterium | reverse complement strand
CTACGAAAACTCTGCTTTTTTTGGGACGGCAAATATACAAAAAATATTTCACAAAAATATGGTGAGAATAAAAAAATAAAGAGAATGTTTCAAAAGCCGGCCAGCCCCTTTATTTTTATCGGACAATAATCAGGCACAATGATTATAAAACAAACAATGAGAAAGGTGATAAACTTTGAATTGTTATGCTTAAAGAATGAGAAAATTTCGGCTTGTCGGAGATGGCATTCTGATTTTTTATTATTTTTGCACATAAAAAAACAAAAACAGTTCAATGAAATTCTATTATGCTTTTTAATTCAATACCTTTTCTGATATTTTTTCCTGTTGTTACCCTGTTTTTTTATGCCATTCCACATCGGATTCGGTGGTTATGGCTTTTGGCGGCCAGCTGCTTCTTTTACATGTTTTTTGTTCCTCAATATATCCTGATACTGCTTATTACCATTCTTATAGATTATGTTGCGGGGATTTATATTGAAAAAACAACAGGAAAAAAACGAAAAGCATTGCTAGTGATGAGCATTATTTCGACCTGTTTGGTGCTGCTCATTTTTAAGTATTTGGGATTTTTAAACCAGAATCTGTCTTTGCTAAGCCAGTATCTTGGGTTTAATTATCCGAATCGGACGCTCAACATCATTTTGCCTATAGGTTTGTCGTTTCACACTTTTCAAAGTTTGAGCTATGTAATTGAGGTATATCGCGGTAATCAAAAAGCAGAGCGACATTTCGGTATCTATTCGCTTTATGTCATGTTTTATCCTCAATTGGTAACGGGACCTATCGAAAGACCCCAAAATTTGCTTCGGCAATTGAGAGAGCAACAATATTTTAAGTTGGATAATTTGATTAAAGGATTGAGATTGATACTTTTCGGGTTATTTGCCAAAATGGTGATCGCCGATAATTTGGGTGTTTATGTGGATAATGTTTATGCCGACCCTGGTTCTCATAATTCGTGGTCGATTTTGACGGCACTGTTTTTCTACTCGTTTCAGATTTATTGCGATTTCTTCGGTTATTCTACCGTTGCCGTAGGATGCGCCAAAGCGATGGGCTATTCGATTACCGACAACTTCCGTACACCCTATTTGGCACAAAATATCGGCGAATTTTGGCATCGCTGGCACATATCGCTTTCTACATGGTTCCGCGATTATGTCTATTTTCCGTTGGGTGGAAGTCGCGTAAAAACCATGCGGCTTATATTTAACGTTATGGTAGTTTTTATGTTGAGTGGTTTTTGGCATGGGGCAAATTGGACTTTCGTTTGTTGGGGAGCTGCTTATGGCATTGTGTATCTGATAGAACGGCCTTTTCACAAATTTTTATCTACAGTAGAAAAATGCTCCACATTGCTTCGTATTGCTTTAAGAAGCCTATCTGTTATCAAGAATTTTATTTTGATAACGGCCATTTGGGTGTTGTTCCGAGCACCCGATCTGTCCCATATCAAAACTATCTTTACCTCTATAGCAGCTAATTTTACGCTTACTGACCATTTTTCCGTAAAAACCAATGTGTGGCTCTTTTTAGGCTTGTTTATTCTGTTGGACATCTTATTGAGAAAGAGCAGATTTGACAATTGGTGCTCTCGTCGTCATCCTATTGTGCGCTGGTGCATTTATGTGGTCATGTTCTTTGCCATTATTGTTTTTGCAAGCGTCAACAGTTTTCCTTTTATCTATTTTCAATTCTAACAGTCATGAAAAATTTTAAAATACTCATACCAAAGATATTACTGTTATTCTTATTGCTCGCAGGCATGAATTTTCTTTACCGCTATATATTTTTGCCCAAAGATTTACAGGAACATTCCGATATTGTAAATCTGATTAAAGAGATGGTAAGAGACAGCTGCGAGATTGTGTATGTGGGGGAATCGTCAAATATTACCGTTCGTTGGGACGATAGGGATAAGCGTGCGATAAGCAATATGATTGCCGATTATTTTCCTGCCAAAAAGATGGGAGATATGACTAAAGCGGCAAGTCATGCCGGAATTTACTACGAAATGCTTCGCAATATTCCTGAAAATTCAACAGTTAAAACCGTCATTGTTACCATGAATTTGCGTTCTTTTGATGCAGGCTGGCGCTATTCTCATCTGGAAACACCTTTGCAGAAAAGCATCGTATTGCTAAAAAAACGCCCTGCGCTGTTTAATCGTTTTATGCTTTCATTCAAAGGATATGAGATACAGACAGATGAATACAGAGATACAACGATAGCTGAGGCTTATCGAAATGACATATTGAAATTTCCCTATCCATTTCCCTATAAAACGGTTGACGAATGGGATAAAGCCCGCGCCTTAACTCCAATTGTAAATCCTGATAGCCTGTCGGGCATTGATTATACGTCATTAGCTTGCAATTACATCAAAACTTTCGCTTTTCAAATAGACACGCTTACTAATCCGAGAATAAAAGATTTTGACCATATCGTATCTTTGGCGAAAAAACGCG
Organism: Bacteroidales bacterium; assembly: GCA_031266895.1. Classification (GTDB taxonomy): domain Bacteria; phylum Bacteroidota; class Bacteroidia; order Bacteroidales; family WCHB1-69; genus JAISAD01. Next base: position 2,029 of record JAISAD010000098.1, on the reverse strand, counting down.
GATGGAAGCTGATTTTTAATTTGATGGCGGAAAATATGGAAAAAGTCCAACAATTACTGGGTGATGATTTGCTCTTTCTGATGCGGCAAAATCGGGATCTGCTGCTGCAACGATATAATAAAGATGGCGTTATGGTAGTGGATAATCTTGATGCTGTTCCAAACGAAGAATTTATTGACCAAGATTGGACTACTGAGCATTATGCCCAAAAAGGACGGCGGATAGTGGCATCAAATGTGGCCCAAAACCTGAAGTCTATTTATTCTGCTGATTACAAGGAATTTATGGAAGACAATAACTTGCATTGCGAATTTTTCTGCGATTGCGAAATCGCCCATTTTTGGCTGCAATGGCAAACGGTAACTGACGAACTGTCATATTCGCCCCACCACGCCTCAAAAATTGCTGGAGGCAATCCATACAGCGTTACTTTTGAGTACCCCATCAAGTATTTACCCGATTCAATGAGCAAAATGCAGGTAGAAATGTATGTTTATCAAACAACAGCAAACGCCGAAGCTCAAATCATTATGCAAGTCGATGGCAATGATAGCTATTCGCTTTCTTATCCTGTATCTTCCTTACTTTTACCCGGCAAAACATGGCAAAAAATAAACTGTACTTTCCCGTTAGAAGAAAGATTTTATAAGAATGACAGGGTTAAATTTTTCCTCCATAATCGGAGTTGGGAATGGATTTATATAGACGATATTCTTGTGAAGTTTGAATAATGATTATTTTTTAAGTTGCTCACACAATAAATCCAAATTTTAAACGTTACGCTCTCAAAATAAATTAAAAAATATTATAAGTATGACACTCTCAATCACGGCGGTTTATTTACTTGTTGGCATTGCCTTATTAGGCTTGCATGTGGGATTATGGCCTGTTTTTGTTAAAGCGGGGCATAAAGGCTGGAAAAGCCTTATTCCACTTTATAATTGTTGGATTTGGCTTAAAATTCTCTCATGCCCGCAATGGTGGATGCTGCCGATTATTTTTCCATTTATAACCATTTTTATGCTTTACATGATGGCATGGAAAACAATCCGACTGTTTGGCAAAACCGGTTACCAATACCTCATACCCGGTACTTTTTTCTTTTTCATCTATTTACCCTATTTGGGGTTTTCAAAGAAAGAACGCTATGCTCCATTGTCCGAACTGCCCAAATTTAAAAAGAGTTCACTTAGAGGATGGGGCGATGCACTTATTTTTGCCGTTGCCGCTGCTTATATTATTCGCTCGTTTTTAATGGAATTTTATGCCATTCCAACCTCCTCTATGGAAAGTTCATTGATGGTAGGCGACTATCTCGCTGTGGACAAAGTTACTTACGGGGCACGTATCCCCATGACCCCTCTCGCAATTCCTTTTGTACACCACACTATTCCATTGACCAAATTGACCAAATCATACGTAGAATGGCTTACCCTGCCCTACATGCGGTTTCCTGCCATGAACGAAGTAAAGCGCAACAATGTGGTGGTTTTCAACTATCCCGATGGCGACACGGTGGCTTTAGAGCGACAAAACGAGAGCTACTATGCTATTGTACGTCAATTTGAGGCCATGCTCAATCCCGGCACTCCTCCGCATGAGATGGAAAAGTTCTATATGCGCTACGGACCTGAAATGATTAATCGTGTGAGAACGACACAGGTCGGCCCATACTACCTTGGCAAAGGACGCGATGTAATGAAAGAGTTTTATCATGTTACGGCACGCCCAATAGATAAACGTGAAAATTATGTAAAACGATGTGTAGCGGTGGCCGGAGACGAAATATTGATTGTGAACAAACAACTCTATATTAATGGAACACCTGCACAGAATCCAAAACGGATGCAATTTTCCTATCTGGTATCCGATCCCAAAGGAATTGGGTTACGTGCAAAAACACGTAAAAAATTGAATATCAACGAGGAGGATTTTTACAAATATGATCAGAACAGAACACTCTATATGCTGAATAATGCTCAAAAAGCAGATATTGAAAAAATGGGGTTACTGGTAGAACCGATGATAG
>JAISAD010000045.1 GCA_031266895.1 Bacteroidales bacterium | reverse complement strand
GTACCGAAACGGGCAAATCCAAACCCATCTCTTTGCGAATGGCTGCTTCGGTTTGAATGTCGCTGCGTTGCCCCATAAGCAGGCGAGAAGGATCGGAAGGCAGTACAGTAAAAAGAAAGAAAACTAATGTAACTACCCCCAACATCACCAGCAGGCCATAGACTGTCTTTTTCAAAATAAACCGTGTCATTGCGATCAGGTTTTCTGTTTTTCTTTTTTAGCGGCAGGAAAAAGCACATTGTTGAGAATAAGCCTGTAGCCGGGCGAGTTGGGAAAGAGATTCAGGTCGGTAGGCGGGTCGTTTACGAAGTGCTGATAATCTTCCGGATCGTGGCCTGAATAGAATGTCCAAGTACCCTTACCAAACTCACCATGAATATAACGTGCCTCACCAAATTGCTTAGAATCAGCCATAATGAGCACATACGGTTTTATTTTATCCAATCTGAAAGCGGTAGTTTGCCCCATAAAACCGGGTATTACGCTTTGATGGTTTTGACATAACATGGCAGGCACGGGGTCCCACTTGGCCGAAAATTCAAAAAGAGTAAAAAAATCGTTGCGCTTATTGGTCATGTGGATGGTTGGATCTGCATCAATATCAGAAATTTCGTACTCGTACGGATTGAGGCTTATCCTAAAATTGGTAAAGGCAAAAGTGTTGTCATAATTGAGTTTCGATTGGACATTCGGCTCTATCGGGTCGCCGTCAAAAGGAATATCGCAAATATCTACCCCATCGGCCGATAACGCCACATCATAGCTATCGGGGCCTGAGCACATGGCAAAAAGGTAACCGCCGCCGGCTACAAAATCTCTGATGCCTTTGGCTACGGCAAGTTTCATTTGCGAAACTTTGTCAAAGCCCAATTTTTTTGCCCGCATCTCATTTTCGGCCACATCTTGCTGATACCATGCCGAGCCACGCTGGCTAGCCCAAAATTTGCCGTACTGACCGGTAAAATCTTCATGATGCAGGTGCAGCCAGTCATATTTTGGCAATTCACCCCGTACTACCTCATCATCATAGAGAGTAGTGTAAGGAATTTCGGCATAGGTGAGCACCAGCGTAACCGCATCGTCCCACGGCAATTTGTTGGGAGGAGAATAAACGGCAATTTTCGGCACTTTTGTCAGTTTAATTTCATTGGTATTGTTCTCTACGGCAGCTACTTCATTACGAATATTTTGCGCCTGCACGTCTGCAATAACCTGATAAGAGATTCCGCGAATCACGCACTCGTCTTCCATTGCAGCCGCATAAGGCATCAAGAAACTCCCTCCCTGATAGTTAAGGAGCCAACTCACTGTAACATCGTGAGCTACAGCAAAATATGCTATTCCGTATGCTTTAAGATGATTTTTTTGGCTGTTATCCATCGGAATAAAAATGGAGGATGCCGAAGCAGAAAGCAGACATCCCACCCATAAAATCCAGAAACAAAGAGTTTGTTTATTCATAAATTTAATTTTAACGTGCAAATGTACATAAAATTTTTGAATTACACACAAGAAATGAAAAACGGCCAATAAAGCTGTACCTGGCTAAAATTTAAAATAATCCTCTTTTAGCCATAATTTAAAAATCGGATCCAATATTTCTACCTGTTTGCCATTTATGTCAATGATTTCTTTTGACATAAGGGTATTTTTTATCCGGCCTACATTTGCGGAAGTTCCTAATTGATATCGCTTGAGTACTTCATTAGAACTTAATAATGTTTTGCCCTGTAAAACAGCTTTCAAAAAATTGATTTGCGTGGTATTTAAAGCCTCTATCTGACTTACAAACAACAAGTCAAGCTGATTTTTGATACCCTGCAAGGCGTCATCTATAATCTTAATGGAACAACTCGTTTTAGTTCTCAACCATGCCTGTTGCGCCAATTGCTGTACATAGTAAGAATGATTATCTACCTGAGAGGCAAGATATTCAGCCTGTTCAACAGTTATTTTTTTACCCGTATCAAAAAATCGTCGCTGAATAAACGCGCCCCAAGTTGTGTTGCTGATTTTTTCTAAAAACAGGATATCGCCAAACTTATAAAAAGGCATCGACACATTTGAAAAAATATCCAGTAACATGTGCCGTTTGCTGCCATAAAGGCAATAGGCAACACGGTGGTGGTGTTGCCAATGGGAACGGAGCTTGCGTTGAAAGGCCAATGGCTCATCAAATTCGCCAATGGCTTGAAATTCATCAATGCAAACAATAATTTTTATACGTTTTGCTTTGGCTATTGTTTCAGCAAGGTTTAAAATATCATCGGGATTTTTTCTAATATCCTGCCATCTTATGCCAAATGAAATTTCAGCTTTCCCCGCAGTCGAAAATGAGATTTTTGGCGATAAATGCGCCAAAAATTCTTTGGCATTCGCCAGCAACTCTTCCCATTTATTCGCCGTAGCATTCAATATGGCTTCTGCATACTGCTCATAAAATTCAGCCTCACTGCGGACATTAAAAATATCAAGTGCACAGACTTTAATTTTATCATTTTTCTCCATGATTTTCAGAGCTACATTTTCGACTAATGAAGTTTTACCCCAGCGTCTTGGAGAAATTATCGTTGTATTTATCAGCGATTTGAAATTTTGCATCAATCGCTCGCTTTCCTTATCCCTATCTGTAAAATTTTGACAATCAGTAGATTTACCAAAAATAAAAGGCATTTGTTTCATACGAAATATTTTTGCAGCAAAAATAATCATTTTTTTGATATGTTACATTTTTGTAAGTTACATTCTTGTAAGTTACATTTTTGTAAGATATAAATCTATTCACCTGTTTTTACATTCCAGAAAAATTGTACTTTTGCAACTCAAATTAGTCGATATAAAAAAATATGAAAAATTTCGCTCTACTCGGAGTGGGTGGATATGTTGCACCACGCCATCTGAAAGCCATTAAAGAGACCGGCAATGAGCTGGTGGCGGCTTACGACCGTTGCGACAGCGTTGGAATTATAGACAGCTATTTTCCCGAAACCTCTTTTTTCACCGAAATGGAACTGTTTGATCGTCATTGCAGTAAACTGTTGCGACAGGGCACAAAAATTGATTTTGTAACGGTTTGCACCCCCAACTATCTGCATGATTCGCATATACGGTATGGACTGCGCTTGGGAGCGGATGTCATTTGCGAAAAACCGCTGGTGCTCAATCCTTGGAATATTGATGCACTGGAGAAGATTGAAGCCGAATCGGGTAAAAAGGTCTATAACATTTTGCAACTGCGATTACATCCCGATATTATGGCCTTGAAAAAACGGATTGAAGCTTCCCCTCAAGATAAAGTGCACGAGATAGAATTAACTTATATCACTTCTCGGGGCAAATGGTATTACGCGAGTTGGAAAGGCGACCAGCGCAAAAGCGGCGGTATAGCTACCAATATCGGCATTCATTTTTATGACATGCTATCCTACATTTTCGGAGCGGTGCAAGAAAATGTTGTACATATTGCTTCTCACGATCGTGTTGCCGGTTTTCTGCGATTGGAAAAGGCACGCGTGCACTATTTCCTGAGTATCAATGCCAATACGCTGCCACAAGCAGCATTGAGGCAAAATGCCCGTACGTTCCGATCTGTCCGTATTGATAATGAGGAGCTTGATTTTAGCTACGGCTTTACAGAACTGCATACCGAAAGCTATCGCCATATTTTGGCGGGTGGCGGTTTCTCGCTGCAGGAGGCTCGCAGTTCCATCCAAACGGTGCACGATATACGCAACGCAATGCCAGCAGGCTTGCAGGGCAATCATCATCCATTAGCAGGATTGCCACTCTGCAAACATCCGCTGGGTTGGGACAGATAACCTAAAATCAATATTGAAATGGGCGTTATTATACGACAGAGCATTAAAGGAACAATTGCCACCTATATCGGCACAGGAATTGGGATTATCACCAACTTCTTTATACTTACCCAATTCCTCACCTCCGAACAGATTGGCCTGACACGCGTACTGATAGACGCCGCGTCGCTACTAATGTCGCTGGCGCAGTTGGGAACAAGCTCTTCGGTAATGCGCTTCTATCCCCATTTTAAAAATTCAAAAGAGAAAGATCACGGTTTCTTTTTCTGGACTTTAGTGATTCCTTTTATTGGCATATTGCTCTTTTCGCTACTTGCTATTCTGTTTAAAACACATATCACCGCCTATTTTCAAAAACAGTCGCTCCTTTTTGTTCAATATTATTATTACATCATCCCACTGGCTTTTTTTATCCTCTATATGGGCATCTTTGAATTGAATGCCAACGTCCTGATGCGCATCACCATCCCAAAATTTGTGCGCGAAGTGGTTGTGCGTGTGGCACTTTTAGTCGCCTACCTGCTTTTTGCATTCAATATCATTTCGTTAGATGGATTAATAATCTCATTAAGCGTCGTTTACGCTATCTGTACACTATTTAATCTTCTCTACCTCTTCTCGTTGAAGCACATCTCTTTAAAGCCCGATTTTACTTTTCTGACCCGGACATTAAAACGCGAATACCTCTTTTACACACTCTTTTTGGTGGTAGCCGCTGTGGCCGTTAATATTACTCCCTATCTCAATACTTTTTTTGTATCCGGCAAACTGGGGCTGGAGTTTACCGGCATTTTTGTCATAGCAGCCAATATAGTGGCAGTCATTGAAATGCCTTACCGATCACTGGGGGCCATTTCGCAACCAGCTATT
>JAISAD010000148.1 GCA_031266895.1 Bacteroidales bacterium | reverse complement strand
TTACTGCTATTGAGCGCGCTTTTGATCCCTACAGGAAGCTCTTTAAGCGGGAGATTATCCGCGAAGATGTGTTGAAACTGTGCGAAAAGCCGGTGCGTAAAATCTCGAAATTTGACCTGAAAAAAGCGGAGGAGGCCATTCAAAACATTGAATTGAATATGGATGAAGTGCGCAACCATTTGGAGCATCTTGTAGAATACACTATACGCTATTTTAAGGAGTTAAAGAAAAAATACGGTAAAGGCAGGGAGCGAAAAACCGAAATCAAGAGTTTTGATAAGATTTTGGGAGCGAAAGTGGCTGTGGCCAATCAAAAGCTTTTTGTCAACAGAAAGGAAGGCTTTGTAGGCACGGCGCTTAGAAAAGAGGAGGGGGTAGAGCAATTAGAAGATTGTTCCGACCTTGACGAAGTGGCTGTTTTTGGTGCAGATGGTCATTTTATGGTTAGCAAAGTGTCTAATAAGCGCTTCTTTTTCAAAGATATAATTCACGTTTCGATATTTAAGCGCAATGATAATCGCACGGTATATAATATGGTTTATTCTGATGGCCATAACGGCACCGCCATGGCGAAACGCTTCTCTATCGGCGGAATTACCCGCGACAAGGAGTACGACCTTACCAGAGGAAAAAACGGTTCAAAAGTGCTCTATTTCACCGAAAATCCAAATGGAGAGGCCGAAAAGGTAAAGGTGTTTTTGAAAGCCAAACCAAAATTGAAAAAACTGCAGTTCGACTTCGATTTCAGCACATTGGCCATTAAGGGACGCGCCTCGCAAGGCAATATTTTGTCGCGGCACGCCGTCAGAGAGGTAAAATTGAGCGAAAAGGGAGTCTCTACACTGAGCGCCATTAATGTCTATTTCGATTCCACTGTAATGAAATTGAATCATGACGAACGTGGCGATTTCTTAGGCAGCTTTAAAGAGGCGGATAAAATTATCACAATATATAAATCAGGATATTATAGAGTTACGGGCTACGATTTAACGACCCATTTTGACGATGATTTTGTGTTTATTCAAAAATATAATCCCAAACGGATTATTACGGCAGTCTATTTCAATAAAAAAGAAGACAAATATTTTGTCAAACGCCTTCTGGCAGAAAGAAACGATAAAAAAATAACCTTTATACCGGATGAAACAGGCATAGCCTTAATGGCTGTTTCTGTAGATTGGAGGCCGCAAATTGAAGTAAAATATCAGAAAAAGAACGACAAGGAGTTGTTGATAGAAGTACTGTCATGCGCCGATTTTGTGGATGTAATGAATTGGAATGCCAAAGGCAAGCGACTTAATTTGGGGGCTGCCGTCAAGTCCATAAAACTGCTTGAGCCGCTACCTTGCGATAATTTGGAAGAAGAAGAACCGGAAGCCTTGCCGGAAAGTGCCGACGAGTCTCTCAATGACTCTGTTGCTGATATTGATGCTGAAATTGCCAAAGAGATTTTTGACACTATAGATACTTCCAAATCAGCTAAAACATCGACTAAGCCAACTCCCGATGATCCGGAAAATAGCGAAGCTAACCAGCTATCTCTGTTTTAGAAAAAAAATTATGCCATGAAAAAAATTATAATTGCGTTCATGCTTTTGCTTGCTCTGCTGGTTTGCGGCAATAGCTGTCGAAAACCGGAAAACCCGTTTCGCGCTACCCCTTACACAATAAAGATACCCAAATTTTTTCCCACGCTACTCAACATTCCCAAAGATAATCCGATGACGGCAGAGGGAGTAGAATTGGGGCGACACCTTTTTTACGAAGAGCACCTGTGCGGCTATATGGGGCAAAATCTCGATTCGATGATGAGTTGCGCTACATGTCATCAGCAGGAATATGCATTTGAGGCAGGCACGGCCAATCCACGCTTTCCCAATGGGATAACGAGCGGATTGTCAGGCATAAAAACTCCGCATAACATGTTACCGCTCATCAATTTGGTTTTCAATCAGGAAGGCTATTTTTGGAATGGCATGATATACAACAATAACCCTCAAGTTGACAGACGTACACTTGAAGATATTGTGATTATGGGGATTATCGCACCGCATGAAATGAACAGTTCCCCCGAAAAGGCAGTAGCAGCCATTAAAAGTATTAAAAAATATCCTCGAATGTTTAAGGCGGCATTCGGCAGTGAAGAGATTACAGTGGATAGAATTGCTAAAGCTATTGCGCAATTTGTCAGAACGTTGATTTCTGCCAACTCCAAATTCGACCGCTATCTGCTGGGACAGGAAAATCTTACGCCCCAAGAGCTGCATGGCTACGTTCTTTTTACCACGGAAGAGGGCGCCGACTGTTTTCACTGTCATGGTGGGGATGGAACTCCGCTGTTTACGACTAATCTATTTTATAACAATGGCTTAGATAATCAATTTACTGATGCTCGCGACCGTTTTGCCGTTACAGGCAATAGTGCAGATAGAGGCGCATACAGGGCTCCCACCCTGCGCAATATTGGCGTAACTGCGCCTTACATGCACGATGGACGTTTCAAAAACCTGGATGAAGTACTTGAATTTTATAATTCCGAACTGGTTAATTCTCCGAATATCAGTCCGTTAATGCACAAGGTTGGCGACGGCGGGGCAAGGCTTACACCCTCACAAATCGCAAACCTTAAAGCGTTTCTTTTAACGCTTACCGATGAGGAGTTTTTGAATAACCTCGATTATGCCAAACCTGAAGATTAGGCTTTTTTCTCAAAAAGCCTCCACACTAAAGCAGCTAAAGCAGCGCCTGCAATTGGAGCTACGATAAAGACCCAAAGTTGTGGCAATGCTAAAGCACTGTCGGAAAATAATGCCTGACTGATGGAACGGGCAGGATTAACCGAAGTATTGGTCAACGGAATGCTTATTAAATGTATTAATGTCAGTGTTAATCCTATGGCC
>JAISAD010000083.1 GCA_031266895.1 Bacteroidales bacterium | reverse complement strand
ATAGGACACACAGTTGAAGCCCGGATACTCGAGGCTCTGGATATTGATTTCATTGATGAGAGCGAAGTACTGACTCCGGCTGACGACGTTTATCATATCCTTAAATCCGATTTCGGCGTGCCCTTTGTCTGCGGAGCGCGCAATCTTGGCGAAGCGCTTCGCCGCATAGGCGAAGGAGCGGTAATGATACGTACTAAAGGCGAAGCCGGTACGGGAGACATAGTGGAAGCCGTTCGTCACATACGTCAGGTAAACGAAGATATACAGCGTGTTGCCGGCGCCACGCCGATGGAGCTGATGAGCATTGCCAAAGAATTGGGCGCTCCCTACGAGCTGGTGTTGCAGGTAAAGGAACTTGGACGCCTTCCCGTAGTGAATTTTGCAGCCGGAGGAGTTGCCACGCCTGCCGATGCAGCGCTAATGATGGAGCTGGGCTGCGACGGCGTGTTCGTAGGCTCAGGAATTTTCAAGTCGGACAATCCCGCCAAACGCGCCAAAGCCATTGTCGAAGCAGTTGCCCATTACAGGGACGCCAAACTGCTGGCAGAAGTATCTAAGGGACTGGGCGACGCCATGCGCGGTCAGAGTGTAGCCCGGATGGAAGACAAAGACAAGATTGCCGGTCGCGGCTGGTAAATCCATGAAAATAGGAATTTTGGCATTGCAGGGCGCTGTCAGGGAACATCGCAGGATTCTGCAGCGTCTGGGTGTGGAAACGCCTGATGTGCTCAATCCCGAAGATTTGGACGGCATAGACGGATTAATATTGCCCGGAGGAGAAAGCACTGCGGTGGGGAAACTTCTGGTACGCTATAATCTGCTGGAGCCGATTGCAGAACTCGGACGGAAGGGCTTGCCCATTTTCGGCACATGTACAGGCCTTATACTTTTGTCGAAACATATCAACAACAGCGAACAGTATCGCCTGGGACTGATGGATACGCATGTGGAACGCAATGCTTTCGGACGGCAGCTGGCAAGCTTTGAGGCGGACATGCCCATTCCCGTTCTGGGCGACACGCCTTTCCACACGATATTTATACGTGCTCCATATATCGACAGTATTGGCGGCAATGTCAGGGTTTTGCTCTCATATCAGGACAAAATTCTTTTTGCCGAACAGGATAATTTTCTTGCTGCCGCATTTCATCCCGAATTGACGGACGACACTCGTGTGCATGAATATTTTTTGAGTAAACTGTCGAAGCAGTTGATTTAGCCAAATTTAGTACTTCGGAGCTCCGACTTAGTACTTCCGAGCTTCGATTTAGGTTCTCCGAGAGTCAATCAAGACGCTTCGAGAGTCCAATTCGATACAAAAAGAGTCGCCTTTGATGCTCTGCACATCGCAAACGACTCTCCGAGCATAAAACGCGGGACTTTAAGAAACGATTTCGGATTTTGAGTCTATTTCGAATGCTAAAATTTCCCCATAATCTTTTTTCAACACAAACTCCATTGCATTAACTTTTTTTATATTTTTGCATCGCCGATTTTTTTGTACGAAAAGAGCACTATCACATCCAAAAACCACGCCAATACAGGCTTACAGCCATGTTTTTTGCGGATTGAAAATGCGGTTCTTTGCGTCAAATTGTTTGCTAAAACTGCTAAAAAGCGAAAAATAGTAATTTAAACCTATAAAATAAAAACAGTATGAAACACGCAACAAATTTCTTAAAATTGCTGCTCGCCGCAACAGCGCTCTACAGCACAGTGCCCGCCATGGCGCAGGGCTATCAGTCCTATTTTGGAGACAGTATTACAGTCTATCACATTTTTTTTCCTTTCACATGCTACGACCCTGATCCCGGTCAGTTAGGTTGCGGGAGGACAGAAGAGTTTTGCTTTACGCCAAAGGATACGGCCTGCATTAATGATACGGTCTATTATGCTGATATTCTTACTATTGGCCGTCTCCCATATTTGCGGGAAGATACCCTGACCGGCAGGCTCTATTACCGGTATCCCAACAGTCCGGAACGCCTGATTTGCGATATGAGCCTGGCGCCCGGCGACACTTTTACCCTTCCTGTGGGAGATCATTACTATATAGGCCATTATTGGGAAGAGGGCGCTATTATGACCGTTGATTCTATTTCTTACCTGAATGGCAGAAAGGTAATTCACTTTTCACCATTACAAACGCCTTACGGTTACAGCAGGTTTTATCCCTATATTGACAATTGGGTGGTGCAGGAAAGCCGGTACAATCTTAAAATTATATTTGTGGAGGGCATAGGGCCTACTTATGGGGTATTGGGATTTATATCATATACTATGGAAAATTATTTAGGCGTAATGCTCTGTGTATGTAAAGATGATACCTTAGCTTATATGACCAGCCCGCAATTGGGCTGTTACCAGCGTGCTGTTTCTATTAAGGAACCTGAAGCCAATAAAATGATTCTCTATCCCAATCCGGCCACTGAGGAACTGCATATAGAACTGTTGAGCGAGGCGGATGCCGGAGGCTCCTTATGGATTATGGATGCCGTAGGGCAGGTGGTCTATCGCAAAGCGGCGATGTCGGCCTGCGAAGTGATTCCCGTAGCGCACCTCTCCTCAGGGCTGTACGTAGTTCAGTATCAAATTAAAAACAGAAAATTTCAATCTAAATTTATTAAAACAAAATAGCTATGAAAAATAAAATAGTATTAGTCGGGTTATTGATCTGCCCGCTTATCCTTTGGGGACAATACACCAGCTGGCATCCGGAAAATATTCTTTCTAATGGCATTTCACCCCAGCTTAAAACCAGAGTGCTTAATGTGTGCGTCAATATCATATATGACGTGCACCCTGTATGCGCCGAGCCCTACGCCTACGATGCCCACTGGCCGCCGGCCCTGCACGAGGGGGTAAACAATGAAGCCATTCCCGACAATCTGCTGGATTTTATGGATACGGCCTATATTCCCGGCCAGCTGCGCGGCTTTATTACCCGCTCCCTGGGGGAGTCCTCTTTCGATTCGCTGCAGCTTACCGGCGATTTTATTATCGTAAATATGAGGGAGAGCCGCATTCTGGCCAAACAAAATCTCGACACTGTTCCCAGTAATAATATGCCGGACTATGACGACAATATAGCTTTTAATTGTGATCGAATCTATTTTAGAGATGCCATTGTAGAGGTAATCAATCAGTATGGATTTTCTACCATCTACGGCCACAATGCCATTGGCGACTATGACTATCTCCATAATAATACCTTCTATTTTACCCATCTTATTTACCGCAATATCAGCAGGCCTTATGGCGGGCTTGATATGGGTAATGGTTATCCATACAATGATTTAAGAGACAGAAGAATAAAAGCAGGCAATGCTTATTATGCTATGGGAAGCAAAGGGATTACGGTTGTAGGCATGGGCTCTGCTATTATTACCCATGAGATTTGCCACTCCCTGTTTGGCTCAAATAATTTTCATACCTCCGGAGGCAATCATAGAGGCGAAGGAGGCTATATGCCCTTTTTCCCCCTGCAGGGCGGCTATGGTTTGATGGGAGCCGCCAATAAGGGGCTGGCAAGCTGCAATGGCTACGAGCGGTGGCGCGTGCACTGGAAACATCCCCTCGCGCCCGACTATATTACCGCCCGCAATATTAGCAACAGCGCCTATGCAAATTCCGACGTCCGCCAGGAGGATGGCAGTGTATCGTTTCTGCTGCGCGACTTTGTAGCTTACGGCGATGCCATACGCATACAGCTGCCTTATAAGGACAGGGACTCCTCGTCCCGTCAGTATATCTGGCTCGAAAATCATCAGGTGGGCTACAACAGCAAGCTGGATTATTTAAGATGGTCGGATGAGTATCCCTGCCGCCCGCAGGGAAAGGCCGGCATCTATGCCTACTATCAGGTGGGAAGGGATACTTTAAGCGGTTCATCCAGACAGGTATGGAATGCGGATGAACGCGACAATCTGCGAATTATTCCGGCAGAGGGCTACTACGACTACCGCATGCAGGCAGAGTCCTATTCGCTTGCCTGCGTAGCCTACGGCAATATGGATTACACTTTTGTGAGGGAAGCGGCCAATCCGTTCTGCGGCTCGCAGGATCAGGAATTGCAGCTCATATCCAACCAGTCCGGAAATGACACCCTGCACATAAAGCATGAAAAGCCGATATGGCGCAAAAAGATCGGGAATCAAATCACCGACAGCCTCCCCATGAACGGCGACAATCGGGATGCCTTTTCCGGTTACGCCAAGCTTAATATGAGCACCAATCCAGCCACCTGTAATGCCAAAACCTATTACAATTACATGGATGCCGGTAATGGTCGCAATTTTGACAACCAAATACATCTTCCCCGCAACACCCAGACCACCTATTTAACGGGGCTAAGCATCGAAATGATTCCCAAGCCCAATCACGACTTTCTGGTACTGATTCGCTGGGACGACTATGACATTACCAACGATGCGCGCTGGACGGGAAAAATTGCACTGAAGGAGCAGGCCGTACTGACCCGCAATCACCACATTCTGCTTACCCAGAACCAGACGTTAGCCCAGCCCTACCGGAACCCGGAAAGCGGCCTGTTTGCCGCCCCAACACTGTTTACCTGCGAAAGCGGTTCTACCTTCACACAGCAGCCGCGCACCACGGTTACCCTGGAAAAGAAGAGCAGAATGGTGCTGGACAGCAACAGCCGCTACCTGCTCGGCGACAGCGCCCAAATTGTAGTACAGGCAGGCTGTACCCTGACCGTCAAGAAAGGAGCACACCTTATAACAGGCAAAGAGGCTCAGCTCATTGCAGAGCAGGGCGGCACCATACTGCTGTACGACAGCGTACTGTTGGGCAAAAGCGCCTCCATTACCGTTAAACCCGGCGGCAAGCTGGTACTTAATGGAGCAACCTTAACCGGTGCCGAAAAGAAGACTATGTGGCAAGGCATCACCGTGCTGGGCAACAGCAGCTATGCGCAAACCGAGTTTGACCGGCAGGGGTGGCTGCAAATCGGCAACAACTCCACCATTGAGCACGCCGCATGCGCCATTCGCAACTATAAAACATTGTCCAATGGCGCTGCCGACCTTAGCACCACCGGAGGCAACATCTCCGTGAGCAGCACCCGCTTTATCGACAATGCCCAGGCGGTATCGCTCGCCCCCTACACCCGCAGCGGCAACAGGGCCACCTCATTCACCGACTGCACCTTCGAGATTACGCCCACCTATGATTTCAATCATGCTGTAAGCAAATACCTGGTGGATATAAAGGATCTTAAAATGGTCTATTTTATCAAGTGCGACTTCAGCTATCCCTACTATGTCAGAGATACCTATTTTCCGTGGATTACAGCCATTCGCGTCGTTAATACGCAGCTTACTGTAAAAGGGCGCGAACTTTGCCCCATGCCTGTGCTCGGCTGCAACAGCTACGACAATGGCACATTCACCGGCTTTAACATTGCTGTAGAGGCCTGGTACACCGGCACCACCGGAGGCACCGGCCAGCTCAAGATAGACCACATCAATTTTGATCACAATAACCAGGGCGTCATAATACACGGCTATCCTAATTTTTCCGTTACCAATTCCGACTTCGATATCGGCTGGGGCACCTATTTAAGCGCCAATCGGGGAGCGGTGGGAGTCGCCACCGAACTAACCCCCGTTTTCGAGCTGTATGAAAACAGTTTCAGGGGCAATGTAAGCTATGTTACCGGTATCCATATTTTCAACAGCTTCACCAGCAACAGCAGCAGCTACAAAAACATCTTTAATAATCTGTTTGTCGGACAGCGCTTTATGGGGTATAACCGAGTAGTTAACGGCACAGCCAGCCATGGAGGGGTGCGATACTTCTGCAATATAAACACCAACAATAAAGGGTATGACATACTGGTGGACACTCTTTTTTCAAATGCCATAGCTTATGCCCTGCCATTTCCACCGGCAGATCTGAATGTACGTCGCGAGTTTTCGACAGCCTATGGTCAGGGAGTGGCCTATCATCAAGCCGCCGGCAATTCCAATGCACTTGCTGCAGGCAATCAGTTTTCCGCCGGTGCCACCTGGCACATCGCCGATTATGCTTATGCCCAAGAATATGCCGCAGGCACCTCGCCCGGCGAGAATCCGGCTCGCGCCACTTCCAATATAAGAGCATATTCGGCCGCTTCCAATTCCTGCCCCAGCATGAACAGCGTTGAAATATGGCATGAACACATTAATTTTGAAAATCTATCCATAGGCGACATAGTCCCTGGCGGCCTAATTGATCCCTCCGACAACAGCACCCTAACCCCGGTATATCACCATTTCAGGAACAGCACCAACACCCTGCAGTACCTCTACAACCAGCACATGAACAGCGACAATACCGAGGCGCTGCTGGATGCCGTGCAGGGCGAATGGAAAGATGACGTATGGAAAATGCGTCAGGAACTGAGTGAGATATCGCCGTTTGTAGATGAAAAGGTATTGCGGGAACTGGCCATGAACAACCTGCTGCCGCAGGCGCTGCTGCTGGAGATATGCCTGGCCAACCCCGATGCGACCAAAAATCCCGACTTTA
>JAISAD010000120.1 GCA_031266895.1 Bacteroidales bacterium | reverse complement strand
GCCGGAGGAGTTTCTGAGTATGTGGCTCACAAGGAGATAAGACTGTTGCCCGGGTTTCATGCCGAAGCGGGGTCGTACTTCAGAGCGCATATTGAGCCTTGCATGGGTTGCAGCGAAGTGCAAAGCAGTTTTATAGTGAATAATCCAATAAATGAGGACGGTTTCTCTGGAATATACGATATGCTTCCGCCGTTAAAACGGAGCTATTCTGCTGCTACAGATCGCTTCTCAGAAAGGGAAACGGCAAGCGTCAGGCTTTCTCCCAACCCCAATTCAGGTACATTTACCATTGAAACGAATTTTGATCCCCGGGAAGTTACCACTGTTCAAATTTATAACTCCTTAGGTCAGCTTTCATACAGTCAAGCCGGATTGCCGCAGGCTGTCATAACAGTTCCCGGTTTGAGTAAAGGGTTGTTTGTGATAAAGATAACTACGGCCACCAATCAGTTTATTCAAAAAATGGTGGTGCAGTAAATTAGTTTATTGTTTTTATTCACTGCTGTCCGATAAAAAATAGAGAGCAGAACATTTTCATTTTCTCCGTTCAGAGATTATCTTTGTAATTGAAATAAAACAAAGTAACATAGCGCTATTCTTCCACGCCTCTAATCGATGCAATTTTGTAATAATGAGCCACATAGATATTACACCAATCCTTAGGATTCCATGAGATTTCGGCGCGTACGGCATGTTTATCCATTTCAGGCATTGGCCATTTTAGTGTTATATCGGTAATGCCGGCTGCTTTTTGTTCTAAAATGGATTGGGTACGCTGTTGCCAAATTTGATGTACGCGCCACACATCTTGGATTGCCTTATGATAAGAAAAAATGGCCGGCAAGCATAATAAAATCAGAAATAATGGTTTAAATTGACGGACAAGTTGGCTAAATTCTATATACATAATGCTCTGCATCAACGATATGGAAAATAACACCGCTACAATCAAAAAAGTTCTTTTGGCCAAGCTTGGACTTGCTGCCATTACGTATGCGGCTACGAAACCTGCGACCATATAGCTCCAAACAGAAGCGGGCAACTTTTTTTGCTGTGCAAATTTGAGAAAGATAGCTACAATCAGGCTGGCAACAGGCAAGTAAAGCAATTTTTCCTCATGCAGCAAATTATTGATATTGCCCAATTGGTGGTAAGTTCGAATCCAAAACGGTTCGGGCGGCAATATTACTCCCGATATGCGCACCGCGTTGCCTGGCGCAGTGAGCAGAAAGACATAACCGGCTAAAAAGCCTGCAGATCCTAAGATTTCAAATAGCGTAAACGGTTCCCGTTTTTTAAATTTGCGAATGGCATAACAAAAAAGCAAAAAGAGAATGGCCATACCTGAGTTTTCATTGCAGGAGCCTGATAATAAGGATAACAGAAAAAATAAAACAGAAAGCACAATGGGCATTCGATAAGCACTGTTGTCTGTTTTTTTACGAAATGGAACCAGGAAAAAAAGCAATAAAGTAGTCGGCCACAAATAGTTGCAACTTCCACTTAACCATAAAAAGTCTTGTCCCCATACCGGCACGAAAAACCACAACAGAAGCGAAAGAATGAGAAAAAGAACAAGTGTATCTTTTCGAAAAGAGCCGGTGATATGGAATGATATTAGCAGAACGAAAACGATGTAAATCAACGTATTAAAAATATCAAAAACTGTTTTGTCAGTCATCATAAAAAGATGTGCCAATGCTGGTGCCAGTATCCGCCCTCCACTTTCAAAGTAAGCATTATGCACAGATAGCGCGATATCTTTTGGATTTTTCACCTCTCCAACAGTAGGAAATTCACTTTCCAAATCATAAACACCGATGCCCACAATGTGCTTATAACGAAAATCGTCGTATGCTAATGTGGTATAGTGGTTTAAATAGAAAAAAGCTATACAAGCCATTATGGGCAAGAGACAGTATATTATCCATTCTGTTTTTTGTAATGTACTGTATTTTACCATTTTGAAATATATTACATATTTTTATTTGCTGTTTTTTTTATTCGCATCACTACTCTCTTTTTTCAGGGCAAAAATTTCAAAACCGGCAAAGAGAAAATAGATAATGAGGAATGCTATTGCGAAATTCCAGCGGTCGGCAGGATTAAAAATCATGTAGAGCAGCAAAAAGAGCAGGCATGACATAAATTTGCTTACTCTTGATAATAGATAGCCCGAAATGAATTTTTTGCCATCGCGTTGCTGCTCGTCTCTCAACACAATAAAGAGCGTAAAAAGAGTGATGAAAAAGAAGAAAAGGATAATGTAAGGAAGCGCCGCCGATGCATATTCGGGAAATATCAATTGCATAAGCAATGCAGGTATTTCTATAATAATAGAGAAAATAATCAGGCGAAATGCATATTTTCGCATTGGAACAGTAGTACTCATTTTTTCTTATTTTTAGGTATAAAATCTTTGATTACCAAATACATGGCAATAGCTACTCCCAACAGGGACCCTATTACAATAAAAAGAGGTTTTGTAGCCATCCATTTATCAAGTGCCCGACCGCCCCAGGTAAATCCGCCTATTACCACCAGCATTTGGGTAGCCATGCCCGAATAGCGGACATATCCTTTCATGGATTGATGTTTTTTGGGCGGCTTTTCCGTCATGCAGTTGGTTTACTGTGGATCAGATTGGCAGGCTGTGTTGTAGGCCCCGGTGTGGAAACAGTTTCTGCAGAATTGTGCATCTTGCAACTTCCTGCAAATTCGGCGCCCGCTTCAATAGCGATTTTACCCACTGTTATATTCCCTGTCAATTTCGACTGTGCCCGTAGCGTCATCAACTCTTCCACCAATATTGTGCCGGTGGCTTTCCCCTCTAAATCAAACGATTGGCAGCGAATATCTCCATCAACGGTTCCTTGCACACCTACAATCAATTTTGCCTTTGAGACAATATTTCCCTTAATCATGCCGTCAATTCGGCAATCACCACTCGTGATAATATCTCCTGTAATTGTAGTTCCGGTAGCTATAATATTGACATTAGCTACTCCATCCTGTTCATAAAATTTTGCCATAAGATTACCTGTTAATTAAAGCTGTCTAAATAATATTCTTTAAAAAAATCATCATACTGATTTCTATTGTCTCGTTTGGTGTAGTAAGTAGTGTAGTTGGTGGCAGACATGGCATAAATAACAAGTGTACTGTTTTGGATGAGTTTGTTAAAATCGCTGTCTGTTACCATGGAACGATAGTAATTCATCGCCGTTTCCTGATTGACAAACTGGGCAATAGTAATCATTTGCCTGTCTTTATCAACATAAAAGCTGTTGATGTTAAAATTTTGAATGCTGTGATATTTGCTGTTAAATGCAGCAATGTCCTCTTTCACTTTAGAGGTAGCTGCTTTCATTACATCTACCAATACTACTACATAATGCAACTCTCCTGGATAATGCTTGAATACTACTTCCTCCCCATTGACTGCACCCTCTTGTCCGCCTGAAGCAGCATTTGCCGTTGTGGAAGCCGGCTGCAGCAATGAAAGCTGTATCTCTACCAGCGGAATAACTGCTGTATTGTCATAATCAGCCAATATTTTCATCATTTCGGTACGCATACTGTCTTTACTGTACAGTTCGCCGATAGCCACACCCCGCAAATAGGCGTATTTGGCGGCCAGTTCACGCTCTTTGCAAACCGGCAGCGTTTCGTCTGCTAATAGAACCGTTTGTGCCCAATCAAGATTGCTGTAAGCCAGATAAGTGATTTCGTATTTTGCTTCCAGCGCCTTTTCCTGTTCTGCCAGGCGTTTGTAATAGTCCGGGTCGTTAAGCAGGCGGGCAAAGTCCGTATCGGCATATTTTGTGAGGATAATATTCTTGTGTTCCAATGCTTTATTATTATCATGCAGGTTGGAATAGCTGAGGAAAAGCAGATAGTGCGCTGAGGCGGCGAGTTCGTGCTCAGGGAAACGCTGTATCAGTTTTTCAAGAGTTTCGTTAGATCTGGCAAAATCGTTCAACAGGTCTGAATAAATGAGCGCAGCATTATACAGTGCATTGATTACTATTGCATTAGATGAATCAATAGCGGCCGGTGTAAGAGGTAAGTCCTGAGTGTAGTAGGCCGGCTTTTTGGGGTCGTTTTCGCGTACGGAAAGCACGTTGCCATCTTCGTCAAACAAGGTGTCGGAAGTGGACAGGGTAGTGTTGCTGTTAATGGCTTCCATAGCTTCCATGGTCAGTTCCTGCTTGCGACTGATGCGCCAGTTATCTTCCAGCTTTCTGTTGCCCCAGCGGGCGTAAAACTCGGTGCGACCGCTGGCCAGTAGCGAAGTGTTGTAGAAATACCATTTTCCACTGTTGTCGCTTACCGTAACGTTGGCCATCCCTATTGTGTTTTGCAGCGCTATCATGCGGGCAGCCTCTTCTTCCTGCATTTTACGTTCATTTTCCGTGTACTGATTAATCATACTCTGCACCCAGGCATCCCGTTGGGCTGGCGGCATCTTGGCAATGCGCTGCAAACTGTCCTCCAGCTCAATCGCTTTCAAATTATCTACCAAATCTTTCAGAATAGACGATTTTTTTACAATCGCTTCATAATTGGGATAATTTTTGGGAATGGAGAGCATTGCGGTGTCGTAGTAATTTTGCGCCTGCACATACTCATTGCGGTCGAAAAAGAGGTCGGCGAGGGTAATAGACGAGAAAGTTCGCTGATAATTATTGTTATCGTACGCGGTCACCGAAAGCGCCAGGTCTTCCATTCGCATGACGGTATCACCGTCAATGCGTTCAATTTCCGACATGGCGTAGTAAATTTGATCCCTGTAGGGCTCGTTTTTCTTCTCGCTAAGCATTTTATGCAAATATTTCATTATGAGTTCGCGTTGCGATGCCGATCCGTCATAATTGGTGGCGAGGTGCATTTGTGCACTAAATTCCATATCATAAGCCGGCGAGCGTTTGATTACTGCAGTAAAGCAGCGTTGTGCATCGGGCATCTGTTCTGTTAGCTCATATAATTGACCCAGAATAAAGAGCAGCCGAGTTTTAAAGTCGCGTTGCGGACGATTATGCAGGGCTTCGTTAATACAGTCAATAGCTGTGGTAATTTCGCCATCGGGGGCGGTCAGCTGGTATTCGGCGGCAGCGGCGTTATAAAGCACGTTAAATTTCCGTTTTTTGAGCGAGTAGGCTGTAATTTTAGACTCTTCCAGCAGCGACTGCGCCTCCATATAATATTGCAGTTGCAGGGCTGTACGCGCATTCCAGATTTTAGCCTCTTTGGTGCACTCCCACTTTTTTATATCGGCGTAATTATTGGCCATATAGTTGAAAATACGCTGCGCTTCGCGATACTCCTGCTTGTAAAAATAGGCCTTCCCCATTAGCAGATAGGCATCGTCCATTGTTTTTACGTACTCTTTGCCCTTAATCAGCATGGAGTGCTTGTAAATGGCTTTCGAGGCCTTTTCAATAGCACGGTTCATAGCGGGAAGAATGGCATTCAAATCATTTTTAGAGGGATAGTTATAGACAGGCAAAATGCCGGTGTAATTGTCTTTAACTTTAGTGGCCAGATCTTTTTCACCTGCTTTCAGCGCCTCCTTGCCGTTGAAATTAATGTTATATTTTGAAGTAACAGTGTGGTAAGTACGATTAATCCACGTATTTTTTCTCGTAGAGCAGGAGGTAAAAAAAAGTGCTGCCGCTATGCACGACAGATATATAAAAGCCGGAAAATGATTGCGTACTGTGCTTTTCAAAAGTTTGTCGGTTTAAAATACTTACTAATAACGCATCTATTGTCAATTTATTTTCTGTGTTTTCCGATTGCCGGCATTATATTTTCCGGTCAGATAAATATTGCTCTAAAAGCCGTTGCACATACTTGCCGAATACGTCAAATTCAATATTTACCAAAGTTCCTTTTTTAAAATTATGGAAATTAGTAACTTCTTGCGTATAAGGTATTATAGCTACCGAAAAACGTCCTTCTTCCGAATCTACCACCGTAAGGCTCACCCCATTTATTGCAATAGAACCCTTGGGCACGGTAAAATTGTTTTTTTCAGGATCGTAAGTAAAATAGTAGCGCCAGCTGCCGTTTTCGTCCGTAACCTTTTCGCACATGGCGGTTTGATCCACATGCCCCTGTACAATATGTCCATCGAAGCGGCCGTCCATCTTCATGCTGCGTTCCAGATTTACCTCGTAGCCCACCTGCCATTCCTTCAGATTGGTTTTCAGCATGGTTTCGTCCATAGCAGTAACCACATACTGCCTTTTGGCAGGATCTAAACGCACAATAGTGAGACAGCAGCCGTCGTGCGACATGCTTTGGTCAATTTTCAACTCGCCGGCAAAATCCACTTCAATGGTAAAATGATAATTGCTGTTCTCCTGTTCAATCTTAACAATTTTTCCTGTTTTTTCAACAATTCCTGTAAACATATCGTTTTATTTTTTAGTGATTGCAAATGTACATAAAAAATTTCAAATGCATGAAAATAAGATAAAAAATTGAAAATTAGGAGGTTATAGAAATTAATAAGTTGATTTTTTTTAGATGAAAGATGTGAAAAACAGGCATTCGGGGACCTGCTTCCCAAACAAAAACAGACAGCGATTTGCATCGCTGCCCATTTTGCGGAAAAAGAGGGATTCGAACCCCCGGAACCCCGAAGGGTTCAACAGATTTCGAGTCTGCCCCGTTCGACCACTCCGGCATTTTTCCGCGGCAAAAATACATTTTTTTTTCCTTACCCGTTGCCTGCGGCCCGAAAAAGGCGTAACCCTAATTTTATCTCGCTGATTTAAAATATACTAATAAGATTTTAAATCAAAATTGGCCTCCTCAACTTCGCACAATGGCTTTTATTTTGTAATTTTGCGCTTGCATAAAAAAACGGTTTTTATTTAAGAATGAACGCAAAAGAGCAAATAGCGGCGCTGACCGAAGCCATAAACAGGCATAACTACAACTACTACATGCTGGATAATCCGGTAATTAGCGATTATGAATATGATATGCTGCTGCAAGAGCTGGCAGCACTTGAACGGCAATACCCCGAATGGGCATTGCCCGACAGCCCCACACAGCGCATTGGAGGCACGGTTACGAAACAGTTTGCCACCGTGCAGCATCAGTTTCCCATGCTCTCGCTGGCCAACACTTATTCGGAGGCAGAGGTTGAAGATTTTGACAGCCGTATCAGGCAGCTGGCAGACTTGCCTGTTGAGTATGTTTGCGAGTTGAAATATGACGGGGTTGCTATCAGCCTGATTTACAGTGAAGGGCGCCTGTTGCGAGCCGTTACGCGCGGCGATGGCGTGCAGGGTGATGATGTTACGGCCAATATTAAAACGGTGAAAACCGTGCCGTTGAAGCTGCAGGGCGACTATCCCGATTTTTTTGAAGTGCGCGGCGAAATTCTAATGCCTCACAAGCAGTTTGCTCAGCTTAACAGTGAGCGTGAAGAGATGGGAGAACAGCCCTTTGCCAATCCGCGCAATACCGCTTCGGGCAGCCTTAAGCTGCAGGAGTCGGCAGAGGTGGCCAGGCGCGGCCTCGACTTTAAGCTCTACTACGCACTGGGCAGCGAACTGACCGCCGCCACTCACTATGACCAGCTGATGCAGTTGAGCCGGTGGGGATTTAAAATGCCGGATATTATAGAAAAAATAGGTGATATTCAAGGAGTTCTCAATTTTGTTCATGAATGGGACAGTAAGCGCAAAATGTTGCCTTACGACATTGATGGCATTGTAATTAAGGTAAGCGATTACGCCCAGCAGCAGCAAATTGGCGCAACATCTAAAAATCCGCGCTGGGCAATTGCTTACAAATTTAAGGCCGAACGGCAGGCTTCAAAACTGCTAAGTATTGACTATCAGGTGGGACGAACCGGAATTGTTACCCCTGTAGCCAACCTCGCTCCTGTGCCGCTGGCCGGCAGCATTGTAAAGCGCGCTTCGCTGCATAATAAGGATATTATTGCTCAGTTCAACGTTCATGAAGGCGACACGCTCCTTGTAGAAAAGGGTGGGGAGGTAATTCCAAAAATTGTAGGGGTAGATGAAAGCAAGCGATTGCCCGATGCATTGCCGGTAGCTTTTATCACCCATTGTCCCGAATGCGGCACTGAGCTGCGCTCCAATGAGGATGAAGCCGGCATTTTTTGCCCTAATGAGCAGCATTGCCCTCCGCAAATCAGGGGCAGGCTGGAGCACTTTATTGCTCGCAAGGCGATGAATATTGATTCGCTGGGCGAAGGCAAGGTGAATTTACTGTATCAGGCTGGCGTGGTGCGCGATATTGCCGATTTTTACACCCTGAAGCGCGAACAGATTTTGGGGCTGGAAAAGGTTATAGCTGCCGAAGAGGATAAGCCAGAACGCATTATCGGGCTGCGCGAAAAAAGCGTAGAAAACATTTTGGCCGGCATTGAGCGGTCGAAACAGGCGCCTTTTGAGCGGGTGCTTTTTGCATTGGGCATTCGCCACGTGGGCGAAACTACGGCAAAAAAGCTGGCGCGGCATTTCGGCTCCATCGACCGGCTGGCCTGCGCCTCTGTGGACGAGCTGCTACAGATAGCCGATGTGGGCGGGCAGGTGGCGCAAAGCATATACAGCTACTTCAACGACCCTGAAAATCTGGAGCGCGTCATTAAATTGAAAGAGGCACAACTGCAAATGGCCGTGCAGGATACCGGCTCTCAGCCTGTTTCCCGGGTTTTAGAAGGAAAAATCATTGTAGTAAGCGGTCTCTTTTCCATTCCGCGCGACGCAATAAAAGAGCTGATTGAACAGCATGGCGGCAAAAATGCTTCTGCCATATCTAAACAAACCTCATACCTGCTGGCAGGCGAAAAAATGGGACCGGAAAAGCGGAAAAAGGCCGAAACACTGGGCACCCCTGTCATTTCCGAAACGGAATTTTGGAAAATGCTGGAGTGAGAACTGCTAAGATTTTTTTTTTACCATTGCAGCCAATCATTTTTTTTGTATTTTTGCCTCCGATATTTAATTATTCACTAAAACATCAAAACAAATGAAAAAACTATTGTTATGTATCGTTATTTTAGCTTGCGGGCTAACCGTTGCCGCCCAGGACATTATTGTTACGAAAGACGCAAAACGCATTGATGCTAAAGTACTTGAAGTTAATGTTGATAATGTAAAATACAGGGAAACCGATAATCTGGAAGGTCCTGTTTATACAATATTAAAAATCGACATTGCCTCCATTATTTATGCCAGCGGAAAAGTGGAAACTTTTGCCGATGCCAATCCGCCGCAACCCGTCTATGTTGATCAGCAGCCTGTTTATGCCAACCCACAGGATGCCCCCATGACTGCAAGGCAGTTTAATGATATGGACGATGATGAAATTGACGCCTATCTGTTTAAAAATGTGGGAGGCGATATTTACAACACCTTCCATTCGGGCATGAAGCTGGCCAGCACAGGCAAAAAACTGTTTATCCCCGGCATAATCCTCACCAGCGTAGGGCTGTTCTCCACAATCATGGGCGCAGCCTTCATGTATGACGATTATGGCTCCTATTATTCCGGTTACTATTTTAATGAAACTGCCTATGGCTTCTTTTTGACCGGCATGTGCATGATGGGAGTGGGTGAGGGATTGATTATAGCAAGCATCCCCGTGCGTGCCGTGGGCGGAGGCAAAAAGAGAGCTGCCAAAAATGATTTTGTAAAACAGTATATCTATGGACAGGAGGGCGCCTCCTATACGCCCACGCTGGATTTAAACTACACGGGCAATGGCCTGGGAGTGGTTTTTAAATTCTAATGGAAAGCTATAAATTCACTGTTCCCGTGCAGATACGCATGAGCGATCTGGACCCTTTTGTGCACGTCAACAACGGGGCACAATGCCACTATTTTGACCTGGGGCGCAGCGCCTACCTGGAAAAAGTGCTGCAGAATCCTGTTGACTGGAAAACAGTCAATATGGTGCTGGTACACATTTCAATGGACTTTAAGCGCCCCGTTCTTTTTGCGGACGAAATTGTTTGCGACTCGAAAGTATATGAACTCGGCGTGCGCAGCTTCAAAATGCAGCAGCAAATCAGAGATATGCACACCGGCGAAATCAAAACAGTCTGCCGGAGCGCCGTTTGCCGATTCGACCGCCAAACCCTTGCCTCCATGCCGCTTTCGGACGAGCAGGTAAGGCTGATTCGGGAATTTGAGGGGATTGAAACGTTGTAAATTATAAGTCTTTAAGTTAGCCGATTGTCGTATGTTTTATATGAAAATGCAGTTGATAATCTGTATTGTTTGTTAAACTTGCGTTAACTTTACGTTTTTTTGTTAATCGTCGAAAATGTATTCTGCTGTAATAGAATGAATTATGAAATAATAATGCAAAATAATACAATTTATCGCATTGTCTTAATTCTTTTTGTATTTTTGCCTCCGCATATTTTAATATAACAAATAAGGAAAGAAAAATGCAGACCACAGTTAGTACAACGATTTCGAAGAGGTACACCTCTCTGCTAAAAATGCCCGTAAAGGCTGCTTTTAGCCGCTCTGCTGCACGTTAACAATTTCCTGGCGCTTACCCCCCCCCCCCCCCCCCCCATTATATGGCTGATACGCAATAGTTTACGGCCTTTTTTAGAAGCTTTTTTTATTGTAAATTTTGCAGCAACAGGATTTGCCTGCGACTGTTTGCGGTCAGGCAAAAATTGCTTTCATTGGTGCAAAGTGCTTTCCGCGAGTATTGAAACTGTTTTACATTGGTGCAAAGTGCTTTCAATGGGTGTTGAAGCTGTTTTGCAGAGGAGCAAACCTCTTTCCACGGGTGTTGAAGCTGTTTTGCAGGGGTGCAAACCTCTTTTCACAGGTGTTGAGAGCACTTTGCAGTCAAAAATTTCAAATCAAATATTTTTTATTTATCCACATAAACTGACACTGATATGAAGATTTTAAGAGTAAGTTTTTTCAGATTCCGCAATGAGGAATGGTTTCAACTGTACACCGAATTTCGCGATTTAGTACTGAAGTTCGACCCCGCCACGCTCAATATCTCCGCGCTGTGGGCTACGTTTTTAACCCGGTATGCCGACGCTGACACAGCGATGGAAGTCATCCGCAAAAGCGCGGATACGGCGCGTATGGCAGAAGCTGACCATGTGCGCGACCAGACCTTTCGCGGCTTTGTCGATGCAGTAAAATCTGCCCGCAATCACTTTGATCCGCAGAAGCGCGCCGCAGCCGAACAGTTGACGATTCTGTTTGACCATTTCGGCAACCTCGCCCGAAAAGCCCCCAACGAGGAGACGGCGGGCATTTACAACCTGTTGCAGGAGTTGAACGGCGAAAACGCAGCATCGACCGCGTCCACGGCAGCCCTTCCTGTCGATATTCTGGGATTGCGCGACTGGGCGGTACGGCTCACCGCCGATAACGAGGCCTATGAAGCCCTTGTAAAAAACCGCAATACGGAGATCGCCTCACGCTCGAAACTGCGCATGAAGGAGGTACGCCAGGAGGTGCAGGAGATATATGCTCAAATAGTGGATCGTATCGAAGCCACCATAATCCTGAATGGAGAAACGCCGATCTTCACGAACTTTGTGAACGAATTGAACGCATTCCTGAAAAGGTATGCCACTGTGCTGGCACAGCGCAAAGGTCGGACAAAAGACGGGGCAGATAACTGACAAATATTTTAACCCAATTTAAATCAAAGTAAGATATGAAGAAAATTGTATTTATTTTTTTAGCGTGTAGCTTAAGTTTGCTGCACGCACAGGAAACAGTAGAGATTGCCAGAGCAGATCTGTCAACAATGTATAGAGAAGCACAACGGGCAGAAAAAAACGGAAATCTGGATGAAGCGATAAGTATATACAAAAGCATATTGTTTATCAAGGATCAACAACCGATTCCCTATCTGAAAATGGCAAATATATATGCTGCCGACCCAAACAATGCCGAATCTGTCTCTTTAGCAATAGCGTTTTATCAAAAATATCTGGAATTAGACCCAAATAGCAGGAATGCCGCTACAATTCACAATCAGGTAACAAAACTTCAAACCCTGATGGCCGAGAAAAAAGCCACCGAAGGCTGGCAGGAATATTCCATAGACTTGACTGCCGTTATTCAGAGTGATCCGGAGAAAACAGAAGATATTATTCGAACCACGGTACATCCGGCACTGAAAGCAGAAACAAAAGAGGAAATAGAGAAAGAGGTTGATGATGTAATGTTAGCTGATATATATGCAAGTCGGATGCTGAAAGCACAGAGTGCAAAAGACAGTATTGCAGCAACAAAAGAAAACCAACTATTGGAATCGGATACGAATTTTACATTCTTCCATATACCTCGCTTGCCACATCTGGTAGCAGATTCCTCCATTATTAATAAAAGAAAGGCTACCACACGGTTTATTCTAAGAGCTAAAGCATATGAAAAAGAAAATCAATTAGATTCTGCTATTATGTGCTACTATAGCGTACTTTATATTGACTCGTCATCTTTCGAGTACTATAAAAATATTGGGTACTTATGGTATAAATATGCCGCAGAGACAGCCGACACAACAAAATATGATTATGCGATAGAATCTTATACAATGTATCTGTTATACAAGAAAAAGGAATTAAAAGGAATTTTCAAAAAAACAATGGATATAAAAGAATCTACCGAATATCAAAATACATGCAATGACATGCAAATAATCATACAGAATAAAAAAGCGTTGACAGAACAGTTTGCTGCTCAAACGCATCTTGACATCTGGAATCATTATGAAGGCATGTGGGTAGCGTACTGGTTTTCGGGAGATAGAATGCAACCGCAATGGGTATTCAGTATAGAAAAAGATACGGTAAAAAATTTATTG
>JAISAD010000112.1 GCA_031266895.1 Bacteroidales bacterium | reverse complement strand
TATCTATTTATTTACCTCAATAAACCGCAATGAAGCGTCGTAGTTTTCCTTGTAAAAGTCAACATACCCGCAAATAAAATAGCGCATGGCAGTTTCGTCCGCCACTATTTTTACCTGTTCCATAATCTGTTCAAAATTATGATTTTCCGATACAAATAATATGTTTTCCCCATAAATTTTATACCGAATGCACAATTCGCCAATCATAAGATTAGGAAGGGTATAGACAAAGAGAGACGGACTTGGAAAACCGGCCATTGAGGCCTGAAATTTCTCGTCATTATCTAATGATGAAACGCTATTAAAAAGTATTAGTCCGGTTTCCTCATTGCGTTCATTTTGCACTATTGGCGTATCTTGCAGCAAGACCTCTGCCGCAAGAAAGGCCAATTTACAGAGATTATCCATTTTGAAAAATTTCGGATAGTCGAGCTTCATAGCTCTATAAGCTGCCGGCAAAAATTCAACTGCCGGCATTTGGATATCTAAAGCGAGGACAATTTGACCGTTTCTAATAATTTTTCCCTCTTTAATCGTGCAAGTATGTTTGATTTTCATACAATATTTTGAAGTGGTAAAACAAGTTAATTTATGAATGAATGAGAAAACCTAAAGTTGCATTACAACCGCCAAAACCGGAAGCGCATTTAAGAGCATAACAGCCTGTAACCGCATGATTTTCAGAGAAAATTGTAATTGGATTGGGAGTTCCCAATATGTGAAATCCATAAGTAGCCGGCAAGAGTTGTCGCCGCAAAGCATGCATCAGTATCACACTTTCAATGACACCGGCAGCGCCCAACGTATGGCCAAAATAGCCTTTCAGGCTGCTCACCGGCGTTTGTTGCAAGCTGGCACGCATGAGGGCCACAGCCTCCATATTGTCATTGAAAACAGTGCCTGTACCGTGCGTATTTATAAATGCAAGTTGCCTGCTATCGATACCTTTCATCGCTCTTTTTAAAGCCTGATATAATCCTTCGCCAGTACGTGATGGTCCCGAAATATGGTTGGCATCATTGCTTGTAGCACCTTGCAGCAACTCTATAGCATTTTCCCCAGGCTTTTTTGTTGACAGGATAACAGTGGCCGTCCCCTCGCCCAGATTGAGGCCGCAATGCATTTCATCATAAGGTTGACAAGGCTCTGAAGACAAGGCTTTTAATGCATGAAATCCGCTGAGCACAAAGGGCGATACTTGATCGGCTCCACATACCACTATTTGTTTGTAGCGTCCCGCTCTTAACAATCGCTGCCCCATAATCAGCGCTACTACGCCTGAAATACAGGCGTTGGAAATCACCACAGGCGGGTTGGGATTATCGAAAAAATCGCAAATTATTTGCGCAGAACGCCAAAGATGAAGTCGATCAGGAACAATTTTGCCTGTCAGCTCCGGTGCAAGATAGGCAATATTGCCTTTGGTAGTGGCCAAAATAAAAAGAGTATCTTTACTGTTTACCTTTATACAGTTTTGATTTACGGCATGTTCAATAGACAAAATAGCTAACTTTTCAAAATCGGTAAAATCGCCCTTTTTACCACACATTTGCCACAATTGCGTGAGTTGGCTATCATCGAACATCGCAGCATAAAACGGATCGGCAAAACTGGGAATGGGGAGATGCCGCTTTATGGCCGATTGACCATTCAGAAGCATCTCATAGTGCGTTTCCGATGTGCTTCCCAATGGAGAAATAATATTATCAGCAATAGCGTAAACCTGTATATTATTCATAATCAATATGTAACATTTTTCCGTAAATATAATATTTGCAATAAAACCCTCACGGAACCGTCACTTTCATTTCCCCTTCTGCCAGCAGGATATTGCCTAATCGTATTTCGGCCCGAAACAGGATGGTAGTGAACACTCTTCCCAAAATGGTGATGCTGGTGTACAAAGTATCACCTGCTTGCGGCTTTTGGTAGATAACAAAGTGTTTTATAGCCCCAATAACGCCGATTTTTATCTCGCCATTGCTGCAATAGCCGATGTAGGCTGCCATGCTTTGCGCCACATGTTCCATCAAGCCAGACTCCTGCAACTCATTATTCTGCACCAGCGATGAATCAGCCGGTATAAGCCAGTTGCTTTTAAGCGCATTCTCTTCAACATCGAAAATAGTGTCCACAAAAATAAATGGCGCTCTCTGCGGTATTAATTCAGTAATATCAGAGTTCATACAATGCATTCCAAAATTGCATGTCCCATGCCTAAATTATCATGTATTTTCGCTATTTTCAGTCCTGCAGCATGGATGTTGTTTTTCAAATCTTCATAATTGAACATCTTGCTGTTGCCATTGGCCATAACGGTAAAATAGACACTGATTTGCGCCAAACAATATGAGGCGGTTTCAAAACGCTGCCTGTCCCATATTGTTTCCATAATGTAGAGCTTGCATCTTTCGTTCATGGAAGCAGCCGCCCGAGACAGGATGCTGATTACCTCTTCGTTAGAGAAACAGTCGAGGAATTGACTCATCCATATTGCATCGAACCCGACAGGAAAAACAGTTTGAGGATCAAGCAAGTTCGCCTCGTACCCGTGAATGCGATCGGCTCCGGGCAAGTTAGCGGTCTGCTGACGCATCATAGCCAACTGTTGAGGCAAGTCCATAACAGTAACGTGAATCCCTTCGCGATCGTGTTCTACACATCGGGTAGCAAAACGACCAGTGTTGCCTCCCACATCCAGCAGTGTTTTGGGTTTACTGGCGAAGATAATTTCGAGTGCCTGCTCAAAGGAGCAGTCGGAATAATAGTGGTCGAAACCAAACCAGCTCTTTTGTACCTGCGGAGGAAGCTGCGACAGTCCTTCATAAATAGTGCTCCACTCTCCGAATACTTTCAATCCTTCAGGCTTTCCATGTAGCAGCGCTTCTTCCAAATTAAAGAGTCCCAGATAGTTCACATCGTGATTAAATTCCATATTTATCTTTACCATTGTGTCGTTCTGCAAAAAATAACCCGCTTTGGAGATCGTAAATTTATCCTCATTTCGCAATATTGTGCCAATAGTGAGCGAAGATTCTAACAAGATTTTTACTGCATAAAGAGATAATTCTGTTTTATCTGCTATCTCTTTCATGGTCAATCCATTGCGATTATCAAGCAACAGTTGTAGAATGCCGAATTTAACCATCAGGCGCGAAATTTGAAAAACCACAGGCGCAAAAGCAATCTCCTGTGCCAGCCGCTGTGCCTGCAAGGCGCTCAATTTCTCTTTTGCATACATCTCTTTTTGAGGCGAAATCAGTTCCATAACATTTTTTATCTATTTCGTATTTTGTTTTATTTTTTCTGTTTTCTTATCTTATCCCCTACCCTGCCGGCAGGAAAAATTCCATACTATAACTTCTTAACTTCCCTTTTCTAAAAAAATCCCCTCGTAAAAATTAAACCATTGTTCCGGATATTTTTTCACTATCTTTTCCAATTCTGTGGCATACCGTTGCGCCAGCCATTCTATTTT
>JAISAD010000075.1 GCA_031266895.1 Bacteroidales bacterium | reverse complement strand
TGAAACAAATTAACTATATCAATAATTTATTCGTATGAAAAAGATATTAAATATAACTGCATTCTCTCTTGTTCTCTGTTTTGCTCTTACGGGCTGTTATAAAGAAAAAATGAAATGGGACAATTCGGGGTACGGCAATGTGAATCCGGAGGACCTGCCTCTTCCAATAGCCGAGAAAATTGAGCGCTATGCTCCCCTTAAAACCTACAAACTATTGCCAAATATGAAAATTGGCGTTGGTATAGATTTCTCGCTTTACACTAACAATGAAGCATATCGTAATCTTGTTAATGAAAATTTCAACGAAATTACAGCCGGAAACGAAATGAAACAAGATGCTTTGATGACTGGCACAGGCACTCTCGATTTTTCAAGAGTTGACCCCGTTGTCAATGCCCTTATTGCTAATGGCGTTACTGTGTTTGGACATACTTTAGTATGGCATAGCCAACAGAAAGCGAGTTATCTTAACAGTTTGATTGCGCCGAAAATTCTTCCCGGTCCAACAGGCGCAAGTCTAATTGATGGTAACTTTGAAGAGGGTATGGGTGGATGGTCTCCTAATTTTAACGAACAGGATTATAGCATTGTTACTACCGAAGCACTGCAAGGGACACACTCATTAGAAGTTACTATTGGCAGTGGTGCTACTGGTAAATATGATGCTCAACTTACGAGTCCTTCTTTTCCTGTCATAAGCGGACATCATTATGAAATTTCTATCTGGATTAAATGTGATGGTGCAGGTAAAACAGGTCTTGACTTCCCTAATGAGAATTTGGGCAACCAATATCCTTGGACCGGCGATGCAGAGTTGGCAGATGTTGGTACTACCTGGACTGAGGTGAAGTATAATACTGAATCCTCTGGCGATTCGGCTATGATTGCAACCACAGATAACTCTTCAATGACATTCCGACTGCTACTCGGTGCAGTTGCAGGCGTTAAATATTATATAGACAATGTGACTGTAACCGATCTTGATGCTACTCCATTGGAAGTGAATTTAGTTGAAAATGGAAACTTTGAAGCAGGCGAGATTACTCCCTGGACAACTCCTAATGAAGGTGCCGGAATTACTGTTTCCGAAGATGCAAAATACGACGGGGTTTATGGATTAAAAGCCATTGCGAGTGCAACATCGACAAACGAATGGGACTTGCAATTCCAAACATCCGAAATCACGGTAGATCCGACAAAATCCTACACTGTGTCGTTTATGATTAAATCCGACATTGCAGGACAAGGACGCATTTCGTATTCAGGGTTTACAAACAATTATCCGCATACAAATTGGGATGGAAGCGGCACATCATCCTCTTTTGCCACTTCGAGTTCATGGAAAGAAATATCTTATACTTTGCCAACTGATTTTTCGAATGATCCTGTAATAAAGTTGAGTTTCGACATGGGTAAATTGCCTGATGTTGTTTATTATATTGATAATGTAAAAATAGTTGAAAAATCGGCAGAGCCGACAGCAGATGCAAGGCGTAAGGCACCTGTAGTTATTGAAAAAACAATGGAAGAAAAAATTGCAATATTAACGCCTGTTTTTGAAAATTATCTCACAGATGTTGCTACTCACTTCGCTAATAAAATAGCCGCATGGGATGTTGTAAATGAACCAATGAATGAAAATGGCACAGTGCGTAAAGGTGAAGAGAATCTGACTGCTGCCTCTATTTTCTATTGGCAATATTATCTTGGTGAGGATTATGCTGTTACCGCTTTCAAAAAAGCAAAAGCGGCAGACCCCAATGCAAAACTCTTTATTAATGATTATAACCTCGAATCGGCTTCCGGTGCAAAAATTGATGGCTTGCTTAAATACGTTTCATATATCGAAAGTAAAGGTGCTACTATTGATGGTATTGGTACACAAATGCACCTTAATTTAGAGTGGACAGATACGGTTTCTGTTGCAAATATGTTCCAGAAACTTGCAAACACCGGCAAACTTATCAAAATATCCGAACTTGATATTGCCTTTGAAAACAATCCTGAATCGCCTGTTTCTCCTACCGTCGCTAACTTGGAACGTCAAGCAATGTTGTATGAATTAGTTGTAAAAATGTACAATCAATACATTCCAGAATCACAACGCTACGGTATAACTGTTTGGGGCGTTTCCGACAACGAAAACGAACATCAATACTGGCTAAAAAACGATGCACCATGTTTATGGAATGCCAATTATACTCGCAAATGGGCGTATAAAGGATTCTGTGACGGTTTGGCTGGTCGTGATGTTAGTGTTGATTTTCCCGGAACATTGGAATAATTAATTGTTTTATTTATGAGACGAAACATTATCATTATTTTTCTGCTGCTCGCCTGCTTTTTATGTAATGCCAAAATTATGTTGCCAAAATTGGTGAGCGATGGGATGGTATTGCAGCGCGATATGCCTGTGAATATATGGGGATGGGCTGATAATGAGCAGGAAGTGGAATTGCTTTTTGGTAATGATCGCTATAAAACGAAAGCAGACGAAAATGGCAGTTGGAAAATCCAATTGCCTGCTCATAATGCAGGAGGCAGTTATCAGATAATCATTAAAACAAACGATACAACAATTATCCTGAATGATATTTTATTCGGTGATGTTTGGGTTTGTAGTGGTCAGTCAAATATGGAATTACCTGTTTATCGCGTATTACCACTATATAAATACATTAATGCAAATCCAAATATTCGCCAATTTCTTGTTCCGCAGACCTGCAATTTTCTTTCGCCTCAAAACGATTTCGCTTTCGGACAAGTTTCCGGACAATGGGTGAGGGCAACTCCTGAATCTATTATGAATTTCACCGCTGTTGGGTATTTTTTTGCAACAGAATTATATCAAAAGTATAATGTGCCTGT
>JAISAD010000006.1 GCA_031266895.1 Bacteroidales bacterium | reverse complement strand
ACTACATACTATGTAACGAAAGACTACATGCGTATGTAGTGAAGGGCTACATACTATGTAACGAAGGGCTACATACTGTGTAACGAAGAGCTACATGCGTATGCAGTGAAGGGCTACATGCCGATACAATCATAACTATATGTACAATAAATATTTACGAACAGAATAATTAAATATCAAGATGAAAATACACCACGAAGGCTATGCTACCATACTGATTGTAGCACTTTTTACAGGCATTGCGCTCTTTTGTCTCTTTTTCTTTATTCCCCGAATGCACTGGATTATAAAAGTGCTGTTGCTGATAGTCGGCCTGGGGTTTCTTACCTTTGTAACGCGCTTTTTCAGAGTGCCTTACCGTGTCATTAACAAAGCAGAGACAGGGGTGCTTTCGCCTGCTGACGGTACTATTGTGGCCATTGAGGAAGAAATTGAAAAAGAGTATTTTAAAGATCAGCGCATTCGCATCTCTATCTTTATGTCGCCCAATAATGTGCATGTAAACAGCTACCCCATAGACGGTAAAGTGGTTTACGTCTGCTACCATCCGGGCAAATACCTGGTGGCCAAGCTGCCAAAAGCCTCAATCGACAACGAGCACAATACCGTTGTTGTGCGCAAAAACGAACATGATGAAGTGCTATTTAAGCAAATTGCCGGTTTTATAGCGCGGCGCATTGTCTGCTATGCCAGGGAGGGCACTGAAGTTGTGCAGGGCGAAGAGATGGGGATGATTAAGTTCGGCTCGCGCGTGGATGTTTTTGTCCCGATTGACTCCAAAATCAGTGTGAAAATCGGAGATAAGGTTACTTCCAAGAAAACAGTTCTATCCATTTTTTAAAAACAATTAGCTGAACAGGTAAAAGTTATGCAACTGAGTATCATCATCGTCAATTATAAAGTTAAACATTTTTTAGCACAGTGCTTGACGTCCGTACTGGAAGCCACACAACATATTGAAGCCGAAATTTTTGTAATAGACAACAACTCTAACGACGGCTCTGTAGAGATGTTGAGAGAATGCTATCCTCAAGTACAGACAATTGACAATCAATGCAATGTAGGATTCTCCCGTGCCAACAATCAGGCCATGCGGCTGGCACGGGGCAACTATGTGCTGCTGCTCAATCCCGACACGCTGGTACAGGCCGACACCTTTGAAAAATGCTTGCGTTTTATGGACGAGCACCCGGATGCAGGCGGATTGGGCGTGAAAATGGTGAACGGCAAAGGCGAGTTTTTGCCCGAATCGAAACGGGGATTGCCGTTGCCGGGAGTGGCATTCTACAAGATTTTCGGATTATCGAAATTCTTTCCCAAATCGAAAAAATTCGGCACATACCACCTTACCTATCTGGACAATAACGAAATACATTCAGTAGAAGTTTTATCGGGTGCATTTATGCTTATGCGAAAAAGCGTGCTCGACCAAACCGGCTATTTAGACGAAGACTACTTTATGTATGGCGAGGATATAGACCTCTCCTGTCGCATCATCAGGTCAGGCTACAAAAATTACTACTTTCCGGAAACTCAAATCATTCACTATAAAGGAGAAAGCACGAAAAAAAATAGCGTCAACTATGTATTCGTTTTCTACAAGGCCATGCAGATTTTTGCGAAAAAGCAGTTTTCCAGTCATAATGCCAAACTGTTTAACTTCATAATCAACATGGCAATATGGTTTCGCGCACTCTTGGCGCTGTTAAAACGCTTAGCCGTAGCAGCCTTTCTGCCGCTGCTTGATTTTGCTGCAATATATGGCGGCCTGCTGCTGCTATCCAGCTATTGGGAAACCAACGTATTATCCCCTCGCGGAAGTGCATTCCCCGATCACTATCTCTACATTATTCTGCCGCTCTACATCCTGTTCTGGCTTACCGGAATAGCGCTTTGTCGAGGCTATTGCAAGCCGCTTGTGCTTTCGCGCACCAATCGAGGCATTATCCTTGGATCAGGCATTATCCTGCTGATCTATGCGCTCCTGCCCGAATCATTTCGCTTTTCGCGTGCGGTTATACTGTTAGGCTCCATGTGGACCATCATTACCCTCAACGGCATACGCTATCTTTTATCTAAGCTGGGCATGAAAAATTATCGTCTGGGGGGCACCCGCAAGCAGCGGATTGCAGTAGTGGGCAGTGCAGCCGAAGCTGTTCGCGTGGCCGAATTAACACAGATGTTTCACAATAAAAACGAATTACTGCGCCTTATTCTTACCGAAAATGCGACATCACAAAGTGAAACCCAAAATATGGACAACAGCATGGTTATAGGAAACATAACCCAAATTGCCGCCCTGGTGAAGCTCTATCGCATCAACGAGCTAATCTTTTGCGGCAGCGACCTCTCTACGGCACGCATTATGGCGCTGATGCACGAACTGCAACCGCTACAGCCTGAGTTCAAAATTGCCCCTGCTTCCGACAAGAATATCATCATCGGCAGCAACGCCATCCATATTAAGGATGAACTGTTTCACCACAAGGGCAATTCCCTGAACTGCTATAACAACCGCCTCAAAAAAAGGCTCTTCGACTTTATCAGTGCCCTGTTGCTTTTGGTCGCTTCGCCGCTCTCCATCTGGCTTCTCCGCTATAAAAAGGACTTTCTGGGTAATATTTTTGCAGTTTTAACGGGGGCAAAAAGCTGGGTGAGCTATGCCTCGAGTGAAGAGATGAAGACACGAAAGGGAATATTTTCACCTGCGATTATACTGGGCGAAACTCCCTCCGAAGAATCCGTGCAAAAAGCTAACAGGCTCTATGCGGAGAATTATGACTGGAAGCTTGACCTAAAGATTTTGAGAATGGCATTAGCGGCTCGCCATGCGTGCTCCGCCAGGAGAAACAGGCAGTAATTTAAACTGATAATTTTCATGTATTTTTGCATCGAAAAATAAACATGCGCAATGATGAATGAGACAGATGAACAATTATCCCTCACCCCCCATGAATGGCTGGAGCAAGGGATTCGCAAGCTGGAATATTTGCATCTTAATCAAAAAACAGTAACCGGAAAAATCTACAGTATTACCAATACAGGATTCTTTGTGAAAATTTACGGCATAAGAGCCTATCTTCCATTTAGTTTAATGCCTTGGAAGGGGCTTGGGAAGGAGTACTGGAAATTAATCTATCCTAAGCTGGAGGGGAAAATATTTCATGTCAAAATTAAGGAAATTGTGCAGGTGGACCATTGTAAGTATCGTATTCTGGTGGATGCCACTCAACACTATCTGCGCAACATTGTCCTGTCGGAAGATGTGCCCTTTTGCGCCATTGTCGCAAAAAAAAACGCAAAATCTGTAACGATAGACATAGGGCATCATTTCGACTGGAAGTATGGCCCCATAATAGGTTATATCTCCCAGCGGGCATTTGCTTTTCCAGAAACTTTCGAAAATTGCCAGGTGGGGCAGCTCTTATGGGTGTACCTTGAAAAAGTGGCAAAATTGAGCCTGCAGTTCGTAGATGCCCGATATTATGCCGAATTGCAGCGATGGATAGACAGTGCAAAGTCCTATGTTGGAAAAACAGTTTATGCAAAGGTATGCCGGTTGGACGAAAAGAGAGTAATGCTGCTCATTGATAATCAGTACGAGATCTATCCTACCAGGAAAAAGAGAAAAAATTTTAACCTGACTCAAATAGAGGGGATTTACTGCATGGTACTCGGGATAAATGTTTATAAAAGGCAATTAAAGATAGAGATACTATCCGGCAAAGCAGCATCAGACCTTGGATTATCTTTCTGTTCGATGACCCCACACATGAGACTGTTAAATCTTTGCGGGCTACTGGAACTGCCTCCACAGTTATCACTGCAAACAGCGGTAGAATTTGAAGCTTTGCAAAAGAAAAAAAAAGAGAAGAGAGAGGCAAAACAGGCAAGGAAGAAGAAACGGGCAGAACGCACTCTCGTCCCGTTTACCCTTGCAAAATTTATAGATGAAGCCATAGTACAGAAATTACGGAAATTAATGTAATCTTACCGGCTTGTGCGGTAATTAAAAATTTTTACGTACTTTTGCGCTGGAAATTTTAACCCGTTTCATGCATGCAACAATTCTACGACTATGAAAAAGTACATTTTTAGAAGAAACACTATCCTGCTGCTTTTGGCAGGATTATTTATTGGAGCAACAGGCTGCCGAAAAGAGAACTTCAATTTCTCTCATCTTGCAAGTATAGAGGCGCATCCTGATTATGGATTGCCTTTCGGAACAGTGCGGTATGGCATTGGCGAAATTCTAACACAGTTCGACAAGGAAGGCTTTATCGAACAAACAGCCAATGGTGACCTGCTTTATAACTACACCATCACCAAAGATACGGTAATATTGGGCAGTAATATCCTGAAATACAAGCCGGCAAACGGCACATTCGGCCCATTTGCGACCAATGTTACAGTTCCGGGCTCAGTGGCCGTATCCGTTAATTTTGAATTTCCGATAACACTGCATGACAGCAACCTCATCTACTCAAATATAGATATAAGATCGGGCATGGTAGATTTGACAGTGCACACCAGTATAACAACTCCCTGTACAATTGTTTTTGAACTGCCTACGGTAACCCGAAACGGAGCAGTGTTCTCTCAAACCATACACATCAGCAGCGGCAATCAGGCAACCGTTCGAATAGACTTGACCGGCTGCAAAATACAGGCAACGTCCGATCCAAACACAATCCCCTGTCAAGGCACAGCAACTTTTGATGTCAACTCTGCCATTACAAACTACAGTTTTAACGGCATTTATACTACCAGCGAAATCAAACTGAGCCATTTTGACGGCACAATGACGCCACGAGCAGACAATTTGACAGAAAACTACAGCTTCGACCTGCTCTCTTCGCTGCTCTCTTCGCCCAACTATGGCGCTTCGGCAATTACACTCTACAATCCCACTGTTACCCTGAATATCAACAACACCTTTCACGTCTCTGGACAATTCCAATTGCAGCAGCTCGCGCTTGCTTCTGCCGACAACAGCCTTACTTCCCCGCTGCTTTCCGCCCCTGCTACCATCACGCAACCCTATTCACCCACCATGCAAAAGCATGTTTTGGATAATATTGTGCCGCAAGTGCCTGTTCGTCCCGAATATAACACGATTCACCTGGAAGGCACATCTATCCTCAATCCCAACGGTTTGGGAACACCCGTCTCTATTGACGAAAGTTCAGTAATGAACATCAAACTAGAAATCAGCATTCCCTTTAAATTAAAGGTAGAAAATGCCTACTTCAGAGATACCCTGAAACTAAATTTTACCGATTTAACCGACAACGAATCCGTTCAAACCCTGAAACTGATTAATGCAGTAGAAAATCTTACATTAGACATCGTTCTGGCCAATACGCTCCCCATTGGATTTCGCGTCCAGGCACTGCTATGCGACTCTACCGGCCTTACGATTGACTCGCTCTTCAAAGGGCCTCAACTGCTGCCGGCCTGCTTCAACAGCAATACGCCCCGCAAAGCAACCTTTTCCTCTTCCATGGGAAACAGCAAGGCGCACCGCCTGCTGAAATCCAAACAGCTGATACTGCGCTTCCAAATGGACACCGAACATCAAACAGCTATCCTGAATGCCAGCCAGTATTTGCAGGCCACCCTGCGAGGGCGCATCAAATGCAATTTGGGAGAATTGAACTTAACCTTTTTAAGCACCCTCTATTAATCATCGTCAATCATGCAAAAGCTATATATCAACCTTTTACTATCAATCGGCATAAGTTCGCTGTGTTTATTGAGTCCATTGCAGGCGCAAGTCTCATCGCCTGCCGGCTTCATGCACTATCACCCCCTTTTCAGCGGAGACAATCCGGCTCGATTTACCCATGCCAATGGCTATGTGGGGCTGCCTGGCTATTCCAATCTGCAAATTAAACTGCTCAACTCGCTCGTTAAATTAAACCACATGCTGCGCTATGACCATGAGGGCTACCCTACTGCGATTGATTTGGATAATTGGGTAGATAAATTGAAACTCAACAATAACTGGCTGCGCTTTGAACTAAATGAAGAGTTGATTGGCTTTGGGTTTCGAGAAAAATTCCTCTTCTTTACCGTAAGTTTCAATTTTCATGCCGACGCCGGCCTGAAAGCCAGCAAAGATCTCTTTGGCCTGTTTGTAAAGGGTAACATGAACTATCTCGGCGACCAGACAGCCGAATTAAAAGCAATGGTTAATGCCAATGCCTATACCGAATTGAGCTTGGGCGTACAGGCGCAAGTAAACAAGCGAATTTATATTGGAGCGCGGCCGCGCCTGCTCTTCGGGCTGGCACAAGTGCGCACCAAATCTTTGGAAGCCTCCGTTCATACCAATCCCGAAACCTACGACGTAACACTGAAATATTCCGCAGATGCGGAAGCACGCTCTGTTTTGCCATTGCTGGCAGAAGACAACACTCTGCAATTCGGCCAGTTCAACGTCGCCGACATGCTTGGAAAAATGGGGAAAAACATGGGCTTCGCCATTGACCTGGGAGCGGTATATCGCATCAATCAGCGATTTGGGGTAGAACTTTCAGTGCACGATCTCGGGTTCATCCGCTGGCGCACTGAGGGAGTGCGTTTTCAAAGTGCCGTGCAAAACGGCGGCAATTTTTACGAAAACGGCAGTTTCAAACTTAGCGGCCTCACT
The DNA here is from genome assembly GCA_031266895.1 of Bacteroidales bacterium. Lineage (GTDB taxonomy): Bacteria > Bacteroidota > Bacteroidia > Bacteroidales > WCHB1-69 > JAISAD01. Next base: position 2,696 of record JAISAD010000006.1, on the reverse strand, counting down.
TCCGACATCGTTAAAGCTATTTTGAATCAGGATAACAAGCCCTTGAACAATTTTATTGACAGTTTGAGCAGCTATTTTCCTAATGACCTTAAGCAAACAACAGGCAGCTGGACAACCATGCTCAATACCCGCATCCACATAGGCGGCTATTTCGACCTCACTCCGAAACATCGGTTTATGGTGCAAATGCAAGGTCTCATTATCGGAAAATCATTCCTGCCGGCAGTAACAGTAGCTTACAGTGGGCGCATTTCCGATTTTTTTGATATTTCGGTGCCCTACACCATTATGCCCGGCAGTTACGACAACCTGGGGCTGGGAATCGGCTTTAATATCTACGGACTGTACCTCTACGCCGCCACTCAAAATGCACTTTTTATGCGCCGCGGACTTGGATCACAACTCAATCTGCAATTGGGGATTGTAGTAAATTGGGGGTATAAAAAGGCACAGGAACAGGTGTTGAAACCTATAGATCGCATCCATTATTAAATGTAATGAATTTGTAATACGCAATTCACAAATTTTATGTACTTTTGCACTCCATTATTTAAATAAGCAAAAAATATGAAAGATACAGCATTTAGAAAAATTCATGAAGCATCAGGCGCTAAAATGGTCGAATTTGCAGGATTTTACATGCCAATTCAATATGAAGGATTAACGGTTGAACATCTGCATGTAAGAAACAAGGTAGGTGTATTTGACGTGTCGCACATGGGCGAATTTACGGTAAAAGGCCCCAAAGCGCTGGATTTAATTCAGTATATTACCTCCAATGACGTTGCCGCCCTCTATCCGGGAAAGGTGCAATACTCCTGTTTCCCTAACGGGAAAGGAGGCATTGTGGACGATTTGCTGGTATATCAAATTGCCGAAAATGACTATATGCTAGTGGTAAATGCGGCTAATATTGACAAAGACTGGGCTTGGGTGCAACAGCAAAATGAAAAATTTGGCGCAGAAATCGCCAATATTTCCGCTCAAATTTCCCAATTGGCCGTGCAGGGTCCATTGGCACTCAAAGCCATGCAAAAATTGACCAGTGCCAATGTACTCGACATGGAATACTATACCACACAGACAATTACCTTTGCAAGCATCCCCAATATTATATTTTCTACTACAGGCTATACCGGTGCAGGCGGTTGCGAAATCTATTTTAAAAACGAAGATGCCGAAAAAATCTGGAATGCCGTTTTTGAAGCCGGCGCAGAATTCGATATTAAACCGATAGGATTAGCCGCACGCGACACATTGCGCCTTGAAATGGGCTTTTGCCTCTACGGACACGAAATTGACGATACCATTACTCCCATAGAGGCCGGATTGGGCTGGATTACCAAATTTGCCGACCATAAGTCGTTTATTGATAAGGAGTATATGCTCAAACTGAAAGCAGACGGATTAAAACGCAAACTGGCAGGTTTTGAAATGATAGACAGAGGTATTCCACGCCAGGATTATGAAGTGTGTGATGCACAGGGCAATAAAATCGGCATCGTGCGCTCCGGTACTTTCGGCCCCTCTATCAACAAATCGGTAGGTACCGCCTGGGTAGATGCCTCATTCGCTAAAGTGGGCACGGAAATCTACATCAAAATCAGAGAAAAACTGCTGAAAGCCATAGTGGTAAAAATGCCGTTTTATCAGGGATAAATCGTATAAGAATTAAAATCAATTATAATCCAATAATTAAAAATCAAAAAATGAAACGAATCTTAGCTTTAATCCTGGTCGCACTTATGACCGGAACTGCAGCAATGGCTCAAACCATTTTAGCTACATGGACTTTTGACAATCTTCCTGCCGACACTTCCGCTAATGGCCCAACACCTAAAGTAATTGCCAGCAACACCGACATCGGAGAACAGCAAGGCTCTGCCTTTATTTACGCTGACGGTACGCACGGAGCTTCGGACTGGATTAGCGTAAATAACGCCTCTACATCCGAAATAACTTCATTTAGCGGATACACTAACAACGACCCTCGTGCTACTTCCCTTGCAGGTAAGGCACTTGCTCCGAAAAACACAACAGCTAACGGAAAATCTATTGTATTGGCATTTGCTACTACAGGGTATCAAAATCCGATTCTATCGTTTGTTATGAGAAAAACCGGCACAGGTTTTAATTCACACGTATGGGAATACAGTACCAATGGCACTACATTTCATCCTGTTACCGAATCTTATCCGATACCTACCACTACCAATGCTGAGGTTAAAACATTGGACTTATCCGCCTATGACGACTTGGACAATACCGCCACCGTATATTTACGACTTACTCTATCAGGCTGTACTTCTGCCTCCGGAAATACTCGATTTGACAATATCGTGATTAACGCAGAAACTTCCGGCCCCGACGTTACGGCTCCTCGCCTGTCAAGCTATTCCGTGCTGAATGATACCCACATTAAACTGATTTTCAATGAGCAGCTGAATGCCAGCATTGCGCAAACAGCTTCCAATTATACATTGTCAGGTGGAATTACGGTAAGCAACGTTGCATTGGCTAACAACAGAGAAGCAACCCTCACACTCGCTAATGCCATAACCGAGGGAAGCAGTTATATATAATCCTCAAAACAAATCGTCCTCTTTATTTTAAAACAAATCATCCTCTTTTCTGAGGCGCGCACACGCGCCTATAATCGCCGTTTCAAAGCCTTTTAAACCTCATAATTACACACT
>JAISAD010000168.1 GCA_031266895.1 Bacteroidales bacterium | reverse complement strand
CTACCAAAAAGTCATTTCACTCAATTCCTTTGACCAGCAAACTAGAAAGAAAAGAGATGCAGCCATAGACAAACAATCGACGCATTGCAAAAAATGTGCGAAAGCTGCATATCGGCATTATAAAGAACATGAATATGAAAAAGCACTTGAGCTATCCCAATTAATTGTAACCCAGGGTTGTAATGATAAACAATACTATGATACCCTAATTGTGAAAATTCACAGGATTATAGAGGCACGAAAAAACAAATATCGAGTTTTTTCGTATGAATTTGGTATTAGTAATTTCAAAAATCCTAATATCATATTGCCAATATCTTTCTCTATTGGTAAATATCTTGACCATAAAATGGGCGGCTATTTCTCATTTTGCACCAATCCGGCTTTTTTCAACATGTTGCGATCCAACTATTCCAAAGCAGTACATGCAGATATTGGCATTTCTTTTGGACTTAATTTTAGACCGATAAAACCAAAAGTAACTCAATATGCTCCATTATGGCTCCATTTAGGTACAGGCTATACACTCATGGGCGCCTATCATTATAAAAATATTTCCGGGGAAGAAATGCGTTATGAAAGCGGAGAGCTTCCTGACTCAAAATTAAAGCTAATGCCCTATCATGTTATCCCATTTGAAGCCGGAGTATTAGTAAAAATAATAAGGGTTGCTATACGCTACACTTTTCAGTATCGTTTTGCCATTGATCTCGAAACACAAAAATATGTAAATCCGTTTATGCATAATTTCGGTATAGGAATTTGCTTTTAACATTCTGTATACTCATATTAACAATTCTGTTTCTTGACTTCGTTGTCGTCCCGGATTTCCGCATTGCCGTACGAAGTTTCCGTATCCGTACCCCAAAGTTTCGTGTCCGTACCCGAAGTTTCCGTATCCGTACCCGAAGTTTCCGTGTCCGTACCCGAAGTTTCTGTGTCCGTACCCGAAAGTTCTGTGTCCGTACCCGAAAGTTCTGTGTCCGTACCCGAAAGTTCTGTGTCTGTACCCGAAAGTTCTGTGTCCGTACCCGAAAGTTCCGGATACATACCCAGAAATACCCCGTCTTCCAATCAATATATTAAAAGTCAATATCTTAGAATTTATTTTACAAACCTGCTTCTCCCGCGAGAGGCATAAAACCTTAATTATTGCGGGAAGGGCACTCATTCCAAGAAGCAGCCCAATTTTACCGAGTACATTAAAGTCGCTTACGCGAAAGCAACAAAGCAAACCCGGCCTGCACAGGTCATCCATGTATCGCACCTGCCAGGATTGCCTCCTTTGTTTTCGGGAATCAGGCATCCATTTGAAAATTTTCACGTATTTTTGCAGCCGTTTCGACAAGTTATAGAAATTAAAATTGAAAAAAATGAAATCTGCAATGCGTAATTCGGCTCTCCTTGCTCTAATGCTGATTGGAGCATTTACTTTTTACACCTGCGAAAAGCCTCTCATAGAAAGGCCTGTTAATCCCAATGCCCCGGACAAAACCGACATTCCCGAATTGATAATTACAAAATACGATGGCGGCAATGTAGAGTGGGTTTCCATTCAGAAGGGTTTGAGTGCGGACGCCAAAGTGGCCGATGCCAAGCAGGACAGGAACGATATCCGGCAGTCAAACGATACGCTCTATATTCAACTGCTGCGTGTAGATAACGATACCCTGCCTTTTACCGCTTCGGGCAGCTATACGGTGGTGCTCAAGCACGACCGGAAGGATAAAATGTACATTAAGCTTGGAGCTAAATTTACTAATGGCCTGGCCGACCTGAAATGGGGCGGCTGGATGCCTTATGCAGCAAAAAATGAATAAAATTTCTATCCGTATAATAAAAAGCAACATATATTGATGAAGAGAATAAATCCGAGACAAAACTTTGAAGATACCTGTAAAAAAATCGGGTACGTGAACCGTAAAAATGCAACACAATCCGATTATGACCGTATCGGTTTCATGTCGGGATTAGAAGTACACCAGCAACTGCTGACTGACCATAAGCTCTTTTGTCACTGTCCGGCGGGCATCTTCCAGAAACCGGAGGAATTTGACGCCGAAGTGGTGCGCCACATGCGGCCTACGCTCTCGGAGCTGGGCGAATACGACGGAACCGCCCTCATGGAATTTAAAACGCGCAAGGAGATAATCTATCGCCTGTCGCACCCCACAGCTTGCACCTACGAGGTGGACGATACTCCGCCATTTCATGTGGACAGGCAGGCGCTCGACTATGCCATTGAGGTGGCTCTGGCTTCCAAAATGAGCATTGTGGGCGAAGTGCACATAACCCGCAAGCAGTATCTGGACGGCTCTATCCCCACCGGCTTTCAGCGAACGGCCATTATTGGCATTGAAGGCTCCATTCAGCTGAAAAACAAAACCATACGGCTTATCCAAATGAGCCTCGAAGAAGACGCCTGCCGGGAAGTTTCCGACATTGGACACCGCCGCGTCTATCGTACCGACCGCCTGGGAATGCCGCTCATAGAGACGGTTACCTATCCGGAGTGCATGAACCCCGACGAATTGCAGGAGGCATGCAACTACATCCGCTTTCTCAACCGCAGCACCGGTCACGTGCGTACCGGCATCGGCGCAGGCCGCGAAGATGTAAATGTGAGCTGCAAGGGAGGCACGCGTGTAGAAATAAAGGGGGTTGCACATGCCAAATGGATACCCGAACTGAGCCATAACGAGTGCTTTCGCCAGTGGGCGCTGCTCGCCATTAGAACCGAACTGCAGAAGCGAATTAAAAAGGAGGATTTTAAAATTAGGGCACTGGAATTGAATCCCGCTCACTTTAATTTTTACTATACGCCGCTGCAGGAAGCCATGCTGCGCAAGGAGAAGCTCTATGCTGTGAACCTGCCGCAGTTTGCAGGGTTGCTGTCGCATTTTACACAGCCTGGCAAGCCGTTTTACGATGAATTTGCAGGACGGCTGAAAGTGATTGCCTGCCTCGAAAAGCCCAATATGGCCACAAGCGAAGATGTGGACGATGTAGTCAGCGATAATGTATTCGAAAAAGTGCAGCAACTGCTGAATGCCGCCGAAAGTGATGCTCAAATTATTTTCTGGGCGCCCGAAGCGGATGTAAAAACGGCTGTTGAGGTAATTGAAGAACGCGCCCTGATGACTTTTGACGGCGTGCCCAACGAAACTCGCAAATCCTTTGCCAATGGCACTACCATTTTTGAACGGGTGCTGCCCGGCGCAGACCGCATGTATCCCGACACCGATTCTGTACCCATTCCGCTTAAGACAGAACATATTGAAAAGCTGGCTCTTAATGTACCCGACGAATTGCAGGGGCGCTTTGCGCAGCTGCGCGAGTGGGGAGTTCCGGAAGATTGCTACAACTACCTGTCAACGCATAACTATTTTCCACTGCTGAAAAAAATGGTGGACGAGCTTGGCATCCCGCCAAAAGAGCTTGGCGTGTTTATGGGGCAAAGGCTCAAGCACCTGCATGGCCGGTATCGCAAGCTCACTTTTGCGCCCGCTCGCCTGTACGACCTGTTTGCCTGCCTGCAAGCCGGTCAAATAGATTCGGCCATCGCTTACAATATGCTGAAAGTGCTCTTTGAACATCCTAAAATAGATTTCGATTCAATACTCAATATATTGAATTTTAAAAGGATAACAAAAGAAGAAATTGAAGGCAAAATTAAATTTATCGCCAGTAAGTTTACACCCTGCCGCAAAGACACTACTGCTGCCGACAAGCGCAACTACATTATGGGGCAGCTTCGGCAATTAAGCGAAGGCAATCTGGCTTTGCCCGATCTGGCAAGTAAAATTGGTTGAGCAGTTATAAACAGAAAACGTACAGTACGCATGTCTGAAAAGGTCTTATTTGCAAACTCTGAAAATCTTTTATACGGACAGATAAGAGAGATTTTAACTTCCGCACGCAGCAAGGCGTATGTTGCGGTTAATTTTGCGATGGTAGAGGCATATTGGCTTATTGGCAAGCAGATTGTTGAAAAGCAGGGAAATACTGAACGTGCCGAGTATGGTGAACATCTGTTAAAATATCTGTTGGAGCGACTTACGCAAGATTTCGGCAAAGGTTTTGAGGAAACAAATCTGCGCAAATTTCGCCAATTTTATCTCACGTTTCCAATTCGAGACGCAGTGCGTCCCGAATTGAGTTGGAGCCATTATCGGCTGATAATGAGGGTGATGAACAAAAAAGCTAGGAGTTTTTATATTGATGAATGTATAAAATCCAATTGGAGTACTCGCCAGCTTGAACGCCAAATCAACACGATGTTTTATCAGCGTTTATTGTCGAGCCAGGACAAGGAAAGTGTGTCTGCCGAAATTCAGAAAACAGCGCAACCGCATAATCAAAATACATGCTCTATCTTCCTACGGAAGAAGAGTTGAAGAAAGAGATTTTTTCAGTTATAAACCAATAAAAGTAAGAGTAATTAAAGTTAAATATTAAATATTCAAGAATGAGTAACGATATATTTCAGGGATATAAGGGAGAAGCCTTAGCCATTTTACAAAAGTATAATGTGCACGTTTGGGACAATGCCGAAGTGGAAACTACGCGCGGACATTTTTCGGGAAAGGTGCTGCCGAGAGCGGAAAATACCGACGATCAGCATATTGTTTTAAAGCTGGTTACCGGCTACAATGTAGGAATTGACATTGCTACCGTTATCGACATGAGCGGCGTAACAGTGCCGCAGCCCAAGTTCCAGATTCCCGAAAAGGAATTTCCCTATACTAAAGGGCTGCCGCATGTAAAGCTGCTGGGCACCGGAGGCACTATAGCCTCGCGGCTCGACTACCGCACAGGGGCGGTAATTCCCGCTTTTTCGCCGGGTGAACTCTATGGCGCTGTGCCCGAACTGGCCGAAATCTGCAATTTGGAAACCGAAAAGATTTTTGCCGTATTTTCCGAAAATATGGGTCCCAAACAGTACATGGCCCTGGCGCAAAAAATCGGCGAAGAGATTAAAAACGGCATAGAAGGCATTGTGATTGGGCATGGCACCGACACATTGCACCACACCGGAGCCGCCCTTACTTTCATGTGCCAGAACCTGCCTGTTCCGGTTGTGCTTGTAGGGTCGCAGCGCTCATCCGACCGTCCCAGTTCGGATGCCGCACTCAATCTGATGCACGCCATGACGGCTGCCGGACACGGTAATATAGCCGAAGTGATGGTCTGCATGTTTGGCCCCACCTCCGATGAGTATGGATTTCTGCACAAGGGAACGCGCGTGCGCAAAATGCACTCTTCCTATCGTTCCACATTCCGCACTATAGGCGACACGCCGGTGGCACAGGTTACCCGCGAAGGGGTGAAGCCCATAAAAAGCAGTTTCAATATGCGGCGCAAAGACCGCGATGTAAAGATAATTCCCACTTTCGACGACCGTGTGGCCATGCTCTATTACTATCCGGGAATGAAGCCCGACATGCTGCACGCTATTATCGACAATGGCTATAAGGGGGTAGTGTGGGTAGGCACAGGCCTGGGACATATTAATAAGGAGATGTACCCGGCTGTAGAGCGTGCTAAGGCCGAGGGCGTGCACCAGTACATGACCCTGCAGACAATATGGGGATATGTCCACATGTTTGTTTATGATACCGGCCGCGACATGATGGCGCGCGGTATTATCCCCGCAGGGAACATGCTCCCCGAGGTGGCATTCATTAAGCTGGGCTGGGCGCTGGGGCAAACCCACGATCCCGAAGAGGTGAAGCGCCTTATGCTGACGCCCATCAACGATGAAATCACGGAGCGCGAGCCTTATAACGGCTACCTGGTTTATCAGGGAGGTGTGCCTGAAGTGGAAGAATTTATTCGAAAAGTACATAAATAAACCCTAATTTAATTTTATCTATGAAGAAAAGCTGGTTCTTAATTTTAATGCTGTCGGCAATACTGTTTGCGGGCTGTAACAAGGAAGATGCGGATTCAGAAAAATATCCGTTAAAAAATACGAAATGGATGTGTCAAATGCCTTCGGGAGCTAACATTGTTTTGGATTTTACTTCTGAAAAGGATGTTTTGATATATTACACCAATTTGAGCAGGGTACTGATGGGTAATGTGTTTAACGCTACCTATACAGTCGGCGATAATAATACTGTTACCTTTAATCAGGCTGATTTTGTTGAATACAGTTCATCATCGCACCCCAATAAATATCATTTATTTACGGGAATTTTTACAGACAGGTTTATGGTTGTGAATTATCAGGAAGAAGAATATTATTACGATAGAACAAGCGATAAAGACATGACTCTGGCCAAGGAATAAACAGTTCTTTAATGAAAAAACTCCTTATCTTATGGTTTTTACCTGTACAGTTTGGCTTTGCGCAAGCCGACAGCAGCATGTATTGCGTGGCATTCTACAACGTAGAGAACCTGTTCGATACCTACAATGATTCGCTGACCCTTGATGACGATTTTACGCCCGCCGGCGCTTACCACTGGAGCTATAAAAAGTATCTGAGGAAGGTAAATAATATCTCGAAGGTGCTACTGGCAATGGGCGAGGGCAATCCTCCCGACCTGGTTGGCATGGCCGAAATTGAAAACAGGCGGGTGCTGCGCCAATTCTGTTATGAATCGCCGCTGCAAAAGTTTCGGTACGGCTTTGTGCATTATGATTCGCCCGACAGGCGCGGAATAGATGTAGCGTTGCTTTATCGCAAGGATCGGGTGCAGATTCTGCACAGCGAGCCGCTGCCCGTCATCTTTCCGTTTGACACCGGCAGCCGCAACCGCGATGTGCTTTATGCGGTGGCACGCCTTGCTTCGGGCGACACGCTGCATCTTTTCGTAAATCACTGGACATCGAGATATGGCGGCTATGCGGCAACCATTCAAAAGCGCAATTGCTATGCGGACATGCTGAAAGCCAGGTGCGAGGAACTGTGGGCTCAAAATTCGCAGGCCAATATTCTGATTATGGGCGATTTCAATGATTATCCTGCCGACGAAAGCATGTCTAAAATATTAAATGCAAAAGAATTGCATGCAGGCGAAATCCCTGATTCGATGCAGCTTTATAATCTGATGTTTCGATTTGCCGGAATGGCTAATATCGGCACGCACAAGCATGAGGATTTTTGGGGATGCCTTGACCAGATGGTGGTCTCTTCGGCACTGCTGCAGCCGGATGCGCCGCTCGCGGTGCAGCACAGGCAGGCCGAAATTTTCAGGCAGGATTTTATGCTCGAACCCGATGAGAAGTATGGAGGCTACAAAACTTTCCGAACATTTTTAGGACCGCGTTATATTGGCGGCTATGGCGACCATTTGCCGGTGTTTCTGCATTTACATGCGCTCAGGAACGCCAATCCCCAGTAAGCTCATGCCGTTTTTAATCGTAATAGCCAGAAATTTAGACAGCTGCAGTCTAAAAAACTGCTTCTCGCTATCCTGCTCCTTAAAGATGGGTATCTCCTGGTAAAAGCGGTTAAAGGCTTTGCCCAGCTCATATACATAATTGGCAATCAGCGCCGGACTGAGCGTATCGCCGGCCAGCTTTATCACCTGCGGAAATTCGTAGATAGAGTGCAGCAGGCTGATTTCCTGCATTTCAGGAATGAATGTGTCGGAAATTGCACTTTGCCACTCCAGGCCGTTTTCGGTTGCTTTGCGCAGCAGCGAAGCTGTGCGTGCGTAGGTATATTGGATAAATGGGGCGGTATTGCCGTTAAAATCAATGGATTCGTTGGGATTAAAAAGCATATTTTTCTTAGGATCTACCTTGAGAATGAAATATTTAAGAGCGCCCATGCCAATCATTTCGTACAAAAGGCCGGCCTCCTCGCCAATATAGTCGTTTTTGCCCAGCGCTTCCGTACTCCGCTTAGCCTCCTCAAACATGCCGGCCATCAGTTCATCGGCATCAACTACCGTCCCTTCGCGCGACTTCATT
>JAISAD010000149.1 GCA_031266895.1 Bacteroidales bacterium | reverse complement strand
AAGACATTCAGCCAATTATGCGGACTGACATGCAGCGAACTCTCCTCAAGGCATGCCGTGTAAGCTGCCGGCGGAACCACTACCTCCGAGGGGAAGGGAATAAAGGAACTCTCCACCGTCATTAGCAAGGTAATAGAGCCATAATTGAGATTATGGGTGTACCAATCAATCACGCGGGTTAGCACCGACCGGTTTTGCTGCGGCAAATCATGGCGCGCCATTAAAGTGTCGTCAATATTCTGACCGTTAAGTGTATAGCAAAACAGTAATCCTGCACAAATAGTCAAAAATCTTTTCATTATAAAATCTCTTACCTAATAATAACTGTAAAATTCAAGACGCCATAAATCACCCCCTTCGTCTTTATACTCGTATTTCAACTCATCTTTCGTCAATTTTTTAATATCGGCAGTATATTTATAAGCCCTGCCTGCGAGCAGAAAATCAACATACAATTTCTTTCCCTTTTTACCCAATGAATAATTTCCTCTGTACGAATCTTTTGTGGTTCCATTTATCAAAACGGTTACCTCCATAACCGGATCTGAAAAAAAGGTGTAGAAAGCGCCGCTGCGATTGGCATGCACACTGGTAGAATCGGCTGCAATCTCCTGGCCATTGAGGCATGCCTTGTTCAATTTCCACGAGTTAATAATGCGGTATTCGGGCGTCCACTCCTCGCACGAACCGACCAGTAAAGACAGCAATACTATAACAAGAATTTTTTTCATTTCTCTATAATTCTATATTTCCAAACCTTTTTATTTCACATTCTAAAATCTTAACTCCTATCTTTTCTTTTCCTCTTTTGTCCAGTAAACAGTCTTCCCCAGCATTGCCACGCCCCAGTAGCCGCGCACTTTGAGCTGCGTGGGTGAAAGCAAGCTCATGTAGGTTTTATAAACGCCGTTTTTCCCCGGATAAATGAGTTTTCCGTTTTCCCACTCATTTTCCTTTGCATTAAATGTCAATCCCGTAAGAAAAACCAAATTGACATGATGCTGCAACTTGGGATTAGCTACCCAAACCACTTTTCCCTCATAAGTACCGTCAATCGCTTTATAGATCTGGTTTTGCGAAGCTTCCTTAGTAAAAGGATCAATGCAATAATAGTAACCTGTAACGTCATCTGCCTTATTCTGGCCTGCCAGAGGCAATGCCCCCAGCAGGCAGATTAAAGCAAATAAACTAACATGTTGTTTCTTCATTTTATTAAGCGCCTAAAGTGGCCACCATCACGGCTTTAATAGTATGCAATCTATTTTCGGCCTCGTCAAAAACAATAGACATTGGTGATTCAAACACCTCCTCGGTAACCTCCATGGCTTCCAAGCCAAATTTGGCATGAATATCACGCCCCACAGCAGTTTCCAGATTGTGGAACGCAGGCAGGCAATGCAAAAATTTCACCTTCGGATTGCCTGTTTTCTTCACCACATCCATATTAACCTGATAAGGTTTCAGTAATTTTATTCTTTCTGCCCATACCTCCTCGGGTTCGCCCATGGATACCCATACATCGGTATAGAGAAAATCAACTCCCTTTACCGCTTCGTCCACCTTGTCGGTAATGGTAATCTTGGCACCGGTTTTCTTAGCAATTTCCTGACATTTAGCCACTAATTCCTCATCGGGCTGGCAATCCCCGGGAGCAGCCGCTCTAAAATCCATACCCATTTTGGCAGCACCCACCATAAGCGAGTTGCCCATGTTATTGCGTGCATCGCCCAAATAGCAGAATGAAACCTGATGAAGCGGTTTGTCCGTATGTTCGCTCATAGTCAGAAAGTCGGCCAAAATCTGCGTAGGATGAAACTCATTAGTCAGGCCATTCCACACCGGAACGCCGGAATATTGTGCCAGCGCTTCCACAATCTCTTGCGAATAGCCGCGATATTCGATACCGTCATACATGCGTCCCAGTACGCGAGCAGTATCTTTCATCGACTCTTTTTTACCCATTTGCGAACCGGAAGGCCCCAAATAAGTAACATGCGCTCCCTGGTCTAAGGCAGCCACCTCAAAAGCACAACGGGTACGGGTAGAATCTTTTTCAAAAAGCAGCACAATATTTTTACCCTTTAAAGTTTGCTGTTCCGTACCGGCATATTTTGCTCGCTTCAAATCAGCAGCAAGCTGTAACATAAATTTAATCTCTTCGGGAGTAAAATCCAGGAGTTTTAAGAAGTTTCTGTTTCTTAAATTGAAAGCCATAGTTTTGATGTTTAATGATTTATGATTATTTCTATTGTGTCTTTTTAATGGCGGCAAAGATACATGAATTTTTGAAACAAAAATAGAACAATCATCCAGATAAATTATTTCGGAATCTTATGCCGGATAATACCAATACCTAATTATTAACATTTCATTGTTGATATTCTGATAGAAAAAAGAAAATAGAATCTTGAGATAATTGTACTTTTGTATCTTTTGTTAAATGCGATTAACAGACAGCAATTTTTTAAAGAGAATGAGAGCTATAAATAACATAAAACGCAACAAATACGTAATGGAAAACCGAAAAGCGGCAGGCAGTTCAAAAAAAACGGCCAAAAGAAAAAGCAAGGGAAAAAACACACCAAAAAACAGCTCTTTTTTTGTTTTTTTATCAAGCAGAAGAATGATACAAGTCTATGGCATAGTACTGCTTGCCTTTTCGCTGCTGCTTGCCGTAGCCACAATATCCTACATCATCAATTATAAAAGTGACCTCTCTTGTGTAACTTCGGGCACCAAGCCCGGCAACCTGGCTGGAATTGCAGGCGCATATATTGCCCATTTTTTTGTTGAAAACAGCTTCGGCATATTTTCCATCGGTTTCGCACTGCTCTTCTTCCTTACAGGATTTCGCCTCTCGTTCGGTCGCCACCTGATGCCGATTATACGTACTTTTATTACCACCCTGCTCTCCATGGCATGGCTCTCGCTCGCTTCCGCTTTCGTGGGACGATTCTTTTTCGGTAATGATCTGAATTTTCTGGGAGGCAGTTTTGGCAATTTCACCACCGATTACCTGCACTCGCATGTAGGCAGCCCTGCCAGCGTTCTCATTATTCTGGTATTTCTGGCAGCTATCCTTATTCTCTGTTACAACTTATCCATACATACGCTCTTTCGCATAAAAAAAGGCGAAACCGAAACTGTCGGCAGGGAGAAACCCGAACGCCATAAAAAGCTTAAATATGATGAATGCGATGACGAAGATATGCCCTACACCGCTTCGTCTGCTACCGACCTGCCCGATCTCTATATCACCACCCGCAATCAATTGACCGATGAGTACGACAAAAATAAGATATATTTTAAGGTAGATGATACCCTGCCGCCCGAAAAATCGGAAGAGCAGGAACTCCATCAGCCTGCTTCCAATTTGACTTTTGAAGATATAAAAAGCGGAGCTAAAACAACTGCAGCATCACTTGTTGAGCCTGACATTGTTTCAACTCCAGGCAACGAAGTCTCTTTTGTGATTAATGAAACCAGCATAATTATACCCGACGCCTGCGAACAGCAGGATAATCCCGACCTGCTGTCTAACGGGGATGATTCGTTTGATCTGCCTGATATGGACGACACGGACATCAGCCAATCCATTGATCCGGCTATGCTTGAAGAGTACGACCCACGCAAAGACCTGTCGCATTATGCATTCCCTCCCCTCGACCTGTTGGCAGAACACAACACTTCAGAAATAAATAAAGAACTGCTGCGCAAAGAATTAATAGAGAATAAAGAGAAAATTGAACGCACACTTAAAAATTTTGGCATCCCCATTACCCATATTACCGCCACTATAGGCCCTACTGTTACGCTCTACGAAATTATTCCGGCCGAAGGAGTGCGTATCAGCAAGATTAAAAATTTGGAAGATGACATCGCACTCAGCCTGGCCGCTTTAGGCATTCGCATTATTGCACCCATACCGGGCAAGGGCACCATCGGCATCGAAGTTCCCAACAAAAATCCCAATATTGTCTCAATGCGCGACATCATTGCGTCCGAGAAATTCCAAAACAATAAATATGACCTGCCTGTCGGATTGGGAAAAACGATTAGTAATGAACCATTTGTAGTCGATTTGGCCAAAATGCCACACCTGCTAATGGCCGGCGCTACCGGACAGGGAAAATCGGTGGGCCTGAATGCCATTATCACCTCACTGCTCTATAAAAAACACCCTGCCGAGTTGAAATTAGTACTCGTTGACCCCAAAAAGGTGGAATTTACCCTTTACTCCATTATAGAAAGGCACTATCTGGCGCAATTGCCAGACAGTCTTGAACCCATTATTACCGATACCAAAAAGGTGGTGGCAACCCTCAATTCGCTCTGTATCGAAATGGATACCCGCTACGACCTGCTGAAATTGGCTAAAGTGCGTAATATAAAAGAATATAATGCAAAATTCTGCGCCCGGAAGCTCTCGCCTGCCAATGGACACCACTACATGCCTTATATTGTACTGATTATAGATGAATTTGGTGACCTGATCATGACTGCAGGGCGCGAAATAGAAACCCCCATTGCCCGCCTGGCACAATTGGCGCGCGCTATCGGCATTCACCTGATTATTGCCACCCAACGCCCTTCCGTCAATATTATTACCGGTATCATCAAGGCCAACTTCCCTTCGCGTGTGGCATTCCGCGTCTCATCAAAAATTGACTCGCGCACCATCCTCGACGGCAGCGGTGCCGACCAGCTAATAGGGAAAGGCGATATGCTCATCTCTACCGGCAGCGATCTTATTCGCTTACAATGTGCCTTTGTGGATACTCCCGAAGTGGAAGAGGTAGCTAAGCACATCGAAAATCAGCAGGGATACCCGGAACCTTTTCTGCTGCCCGAATATGTGCCCGAAGAGGGTAAGGGTGATGATGGAGCAAGTATTTCATCAGACGAGATAGATTCCATGTTTATGGAGGCCGCCACCCTTATTTTGCAAACCCAGCTGGGCAGCACCTCGCTTATACAGCGCAAGATGAAATTGGGCTATAATCGAGCCGGTCGTATTATGGATCAATTGGAAGAGTTTGGCGTAGTTGGCCCCTCACAAGGCAGCAAAGCTCGCGAAGTGAAAGTGCGCAGCAACGACGAATTAACAGCCATTTTTCAACGAATGGGGTTGCTTTAATAGAGATGTTGATTTTTTTCTTTCTGACAATCAATGATTTATAAAAAAAACAAACTTTTTAGGACAAAAATACGATTTTTATATTGCACGCATAAAAAAAAATTGTATTTTTGGGGCTTGAAATTTGACATTCAATCTCAAAGCGTTATTTCCCCTGTAAAAAGAAAAAGATTGAAGTTGAACGGAAGAGCAGAATTAAACTAAAAAAATAGATTATTGTCTTGAATATTAATAAGTTACAAGTTAAAAGAAATTAAAAATAAATATCCTGTATTTATGAAAAGAAGCGTTATTATTTTACTCTTTCTAATAGCAAGTAATGTGAGCATGTTTGCACAAACACAGAACCAATTTACGCTATTTCCTTGGGCTGCGCCCTATTTTAATGCAGGAGCCATAGGCGAGCAAAACAATACACTATGTTTTACCGCTATTTTCAGCCAGCAAAAAACAGGCTGGCATGATGTATATGAAAAAGAAGGCAAGACTATTAAAGATAACACATCTCCTCAACAACTCTATTTTGCCCTGGAAAGCTACCTGAAACCGCTTCACGGTTCTCTCGGACTTACTTTTATTAAGGATAAATTGGGCTATTGCGATAATATCGGCGTGAAATTAGGCTATGCCTTTAAAATGAACATCCCTACAGGAAAATTGAGTATCGGAGCACAAATAGGACTATATAATACAAAACTGGATGGCGAAAAGTTGCGTTATCAACATGACAACGACCCTCTTATAGAAAATGTAAAAAGCAGTGAATCCTTCATGGATTTGGATTTTCATTTCGGTATTTTTTATAAAGCTGAAAGATGGTACGCAGGAATTGGCAGCACTAAAATGGCTGCCAGTACAAAACTCCGCTTATCCGGAGATCCCAACGTATTTTCCAATTCGCGACAAATTTACGTACATGGCGGTTATACCTGGGTAATGCCGGCCAATCCGAGTTGGGAAATAGAACCGCAAGCTATTCTTACAACCACACTGTCTTCCAATTTTGACTATTCATTTACCATAATGGCACTGGCTCGATACAATAAGGTATATTGGGGTGGCCTGTCGTATCGTTTTAATGACGATATTTCAGTGCTTTTCGGCGCACGCCCATTCTACAACAACTCAAACAACTATCTGAAAGGGCTTGATATGGGGCTATCTTATGGCTTCCCAACCAATAAAATGGGTGTACACCAACGCAGTTTCGGTTCGATAGAAGTGATGGTTCGTTACTGCTTCGACATCTACAAAGAGCCGGTATATTCTGGCTATGGTTCAACCCGCAGTATTTACAAAAATCAATATTGATAAACTTATTTAAGCAAAAAAATGCAGAATTAACAATATAAAGCAAAAATTTACGTTGGAACATATTATAGAAATAAATAAAATAAAAAAACAGATGAAAAAACTTGCATTGTTATTAGGGTTGATTTTAATCCTTTTTGCCGGTTGTAAAAATACGGGAGAAGGGCAGTTGGTAGGAGTGAAAGACCGCCCAAAGTTTTTGGATTTAGAGCCTTACGGGATGGTTTATATTCCTGAAGGTCATTATCTTATGGGTGTTGGCGACCAGGATGTGCCGTATGCTAATACCAACCAGTCTAAAAATGTATCAATAAAAGCTTTCTGGATGGATGAAACCGAAATTACGAACAACGAATATCGTCAATTCGTATATTGGGTAAGAGACTCCATTGCACACATCCTTTTAGGCGAATCCGAAGCAACAGAAGAGGATAGAAGAAATGTCGGCCATTTCGCTACATATACTAAAGGTGATCAAGAGGGTGAAGAAATAGAACCCCGCCTGATTAACTGGAATGCCAAAATTCCATGGGATTCCCAAAACGAAGAGGTGCAGGCCGCTTTAAGCCCGCTCTTTGCAAAAGTAAATACCCGTTTTTATCACTACCGTTCCAGAAATATAAACGCTTCGGCTTACAATTATGAATACTGGACTATAGATTATAGAAATTATGTAGATCCTGAAGACCCTAACATATTCGGCGCTTCCTATAAGGAATTTGATAAAGACGGCCACGAATATGGCGGCATGTACGCCAACAGACCAAGTAGCGTAAGCCAAACCCTTGACCGTTTTATTCGCAGGGAGGTAATTAACATTTATCCTGATACATTGTGCTGGGTGCACGACTTCACATATTCCTACAACGAGCCAATGCTGCTGAATTATTTTGATAATGTGCAGTTTGACAACTATCCAGTGGTAGGCGTAAGTTGGCAACAGAGTAAAGCATTCACATATTGGAGAACACATCTGCGGAATAATTGGTTAGCTTCCAATGAATATGCCTGGGAGCATGATTTCCGGCTACCTAATGAAGGCGAATGGGAATGGGCTGCTCGCGGCGATCAAGCTACAAGTCCCTATCCTTGGGGAGGTCCCTATACTACTAACAAAAATGGTTGCTATCTGAGTAACTTTAAGCCAATGCGTGGTGACTATACAGCTGATGGCAATCTCTATCCGAGCATAGTTGCTCACTATAATCCCAACGATTTTGGATTATTCGATATGAGCGGCAATGTAGCCGAATGGTGCGAAGATGCATTCGACAAGTCAGCCATTAACTTCACGCATGACCTGAATCCGCAATATTCTTATTATGCTAAGAAAAATGACCCTATGGAGAAAAAAAGAAAGGTGATTCGCGGCGGCTCATGGAAAGATGTATCCTATTACACAACCGTGTATGCCAAAACTTACGAATATCAGGATACTTGCAAATCTTATGTGGGGTTCCGTTGCGTTCAGTCATACATGGGACGTAATCGCGGCGATAACACTTCAAAATCTTCGCATATTTACTAAAACTGAATCAAAATAAAAATCAATAACAAAAACAAAAATTAACTTAAAAAAACAAAAACTATGGGATTGTACACACTAGTAAGAAGTAAAGGTTATAAGAATTTTATGGCCAAATTGTATGGAATTGGAGCTGCAATTGTAATTTTAGGTGCTCTGTTTAAGATTTTGCACATAATGGGAGCAGACTATATGCTAATGGCTGGCATGGGTACGGAAGCTATTATCTTCACGTTCTCGGCATTCGAACCTTTACATGTGGAATACAATTGGTCGCTGGTATATCCCGAATTGGCTTTAGGCTTGGAAGAAGACACCAAAATGAAGAAAGATAAAAAGAAAGCTTTATCAAATGAAACGACCACACAACAATTAGACAGAATGTTGGAAGAGGCTAAGATAGGCCCCGAATTGATTGAAAGTTTAGCTTCCGGCATGAGAAATCTGAGTGAAAATGCCAAGACCCTGTCGGGAACTGCCGATGCCGTAGCCGCTACCGATGGCTATGTATCAAACTTGACCAAAGCCGGCGAATCGGTGAGAAATTTGGCATTGGAATATGACAAGTCTGCAGAGGTATTAAACAGCACGACCGAACTCCAAATGCAAAATACGCAAACTGTATTAAACAACTTCAAATTGATGGAAGACGGTATCGCCGCTTATGCCGAAACGTTGAGCACAAGTCTTGAAAATACAAAACGTTATCAGGAAGAGATTGAAAAACTGGCTCAAAATGTATCGCAATTAAGTAATATCTACGGCAATATGTTATCAGCCATGACTACTAATAAAGCGTAATCAAATCAATCAAACCTAACTTAACTTAATAATCAAAAAAAAATAGACTATGGGTGCAACAAATTGTCCGGAAACCCCGCGGCAGCGAATGATAGGAATGATGTATCTGGTACTTACCGCCATGCTGGCATTAAATGTGTCAAAG
>JAISAD010000068.1 GCA_031266895.1 Bacteroidales bacterium | reverse complement strand
TGCGGCAGCATGCGGTAGGCTGCGTAATCGCCCGTTACGTTTACCATGCCCTGCTCCAGCGGCGGCAACTCGCGAGTCTCCAGGCCGGAGATGGTTAGCTCCGTCTCCTGGCTTAGTGCCCCGGCTTCACCGGAGATGCTCGCTTCACCAAGGTTATAGACAAAAGCGGCGGCAACGGCTTCGTCAGCTGCATTGGCTGGAGCTTGTTCAGAGTGTTCAGGGAACTCAGGAAGTAGTGCTCCTGTTTTGTCTCCTTTGTCGTGTATCGGGTTATGGGTTGCTTTTACCCTTGCAAAGGGTGCATATCCGCCCGAATAATCCGATTGTTTGGGGCTTTCGATATTCAACAGTGCTATGCTTAGCGACAACCCGCCGATGATGAGTCCACATGGCAGGTTATTTCTCATAGCTATTGGTCTTTAACAGTTAATCCGATTTACTGTTCGCTGTTTTTACTTGTTAATCACTATCTTCAAGATTTTGGTTTCTCCGCCACCACTGACTTCCAGCAGGTATTGGCCAGAAACAGACAATTGATAGAGAAAACGATAATTTTGTTGTCCCGTAGCCGTTTTAGTATCCATGATTTTGCCCTCAGGACTGTACAATTTTACTGTAATATCCGACCTTTCGGCAAAATCTGCCTCCAACACAAAATTCCCCTCACTCGGATTAGGATACACCTTGTACGCATTCGCTTTTTCGTCCGTTATCTTTTGATTCTTTATTCTTTTTTGATCGTTCCCATTTTTATCTCCGCTGTTGCCACCGTTTATAACCAGACTGCGATTACTCAAAATGCTGTCCACCGGCACATAAGTGAAACAGAAGCGGTCAATACCATTGCTATCGGCATCCCACTGAATATTAGAGAAGTGCAAAATATTATTGCTGTTTACATAATCGGGCATGTAGAAATCTATTTCGCCCGGCCTGAATTCACCCGTACCGCTACGGTCTATCAGCAGGTAGTAGTTCTCAATTGAACCGTCCCACTCCGAACCGTCCACTGTCATAAAAACAGTTCGTTCTACTCCCTGCTCGGCGTTTTCCCAACCTCCAATCTCTCTTCCTTTCGTTCGCTGGAACAGGCCATTGCCATATACTTCAAATTCCTCCCCGTTATCGAGATAAACCACCCCGTTGCGACTGAGCAGCGAAGAATCGAATCCCCAAATCATGTATTCACCATCTGAAAGAATAGCCGGATTGGATTCATTAGTGGGGGCTATTTCGCCAAACCCTGTTACAATCTTTTCGTCAAGCATATAGCTCTGTTTCTGGTATAATCCTAACCTGTCATCGCGTCCCAGTCCGGCAATGGAGTAGGAAAAATCGGGATTGTTGCTGTAATCCCAAATCATTCGCTTGTCGCTGCTCAGATAATCGGTCTTAAACAGTGTAATTCCGTATTTTAAAGAGAGGTATGAAATGTATTCTACCATAGTAGTATCGTCAATATGCCAGTCAAACAACAGGCATTCGGCCACTTTTCCTCGAAAAGGCAGACTGTCGGCTTTCAGTAGTTCAAACCGGTAATCTGTCGGGAGGCTGTTTTTCCAGTCCCAGTTGCGAAATAGCGTGTGCACAATAGTAAACAGGGCATTGCTGTCCCTGTAGCTGATATCTCCCCACGTGCCCAGCAACTGACGCGAAGTGAGTCCGGCACGGTTGCTGTCAATTGGGATTTGCCAAATTGCCTGTTCGGCAGTATCAGCCATCTGATAGAGGGTTATGGCAGTCATGTCTCGGTTGACAAATGGCAGGCCTGAAGCCGTGAAATAATCATTCTCAAGTTCAAAAGCCCTGTTAAAATTCAGTCTGGCAAAAGTGTCGGGCAATGCCCCCGAGTGTGGCAACAGGTTGTAGCCATTTCCCGAAATATCGTGCCACTGTGCTGCCCCTAAAATGGCGCTGTCGGCTTTTACCCAAAGAATGGGTCTAGGTAATGTGTCTGAAGGTTGCGCTGATATAATCAGATAATGCAGCGATAAAAAAATCGTAAAAAACAGTCTATTGTTCATAATTTATGTAACTTTAAAATTTATGTTGCAAAATAACGAATTATTTTTCTATTAACCAATAGCTTTTGAAGTTTTTTTTACTGCATTTTGTAGTTTATTTCACACTATATTATGGCTATTTTGACCATATAGGATATGAAATATAGTTCTGATTAGTTTAAGTTGCTGATCGACAATTATTTGCTTCATCTTTTAGAAAATCGGAGAATTTTTCGGAATAATACGCAAAAAAGTCAATTTTCATAACAACAGAGATTCGCCAAAGTATGGCTGAATGCATATATTCCTGTTTGTTTAACATGGTATTTAAGGAACTTCTGTCATAATTGATTTTTCGGGCTAACCATGATACCGATCTTTCTCTTTCTTTTAGCTTTTGCTTGATAACAAGCCCTATAGGTAATTTATTGCGCATATTATGTAAATTAAATATATATTCTATTATAGTAAAAATAACAAGCAAGCAGAATTATCTTACTAATTCTTAATGATTTTCCGAATCTCAATTGCATTGCCGTTCTCTTTTATTTGGATGAAATAGATTCCTGTAGCATAATTCTGAATATTAAATTTTTTTGCATTTTGCAATTGAACAGTATTCAATAATTTTCCTGCAATATCTCTGATTTCGGCCGTTAAATTGTTTTTTTCGGTTTCTATATTAATATAGTCACTGGCAGGATTGGGATAAATACGGCAAATTGCTGTTTGAGAGTTCGGAATTGCTTGAGATATAGGGGTTAGTTTTACATTTTTTACAGTGGTAGCACCGTCAGTTACGGCAGTTGTACAGGTTTTGGTGTAGTAACCTGCAGCAGAATAGTGCACGGTGTAATTTCCTCCCTTGACAGGACGGTGGTAGTTTCCTGCCGGTAGAGCGCTGTAAACTTCGCTGTGGTCGGCATCGTGATTTTGGATAAATACTTGTGCCGCTAACGGTGTGTCAGTCAGTGAATCAGTGATAATACCCCTCAGCCCATTCAGCGCCTCTTCAATATAGTCTAAAAAAGCCTGGTGCGTGTAATTCCAAAGAGGGTTTAAATTATTGTTTTTCACCACTTTATTATTATTTACTTCAATACTAACCTCCTTACAATGGGCGGCATAATTAGCCCAATCCTGCTGACTGCCAGTAATCACATACCAGTCGCCACCCTCCGTTACGCCGTTGTTTTCGCCTGTAAAATAACTGTTATTTTGGGCATGACACGTATTGGCAAAGTTGCGCCCCACATAGTAAAACCAGTTGTGGTCAGGATGAGGGCGCTGGGTGGTGGTATAGTTGTCCCAAGGGTAATTAAAAAGCTCTGTTCCACCATGCAGGTTGGCTGACATGACGAAATGGTGCGTATTGAAAAAGTTCATCATTGCCTGCACTTCCGGTTCATAACTACCACTGCTGCTGCCTGCTATCAATGAACTCAATTGCGGAAAAGAGCGATTAATATCTTCTCCGTTGTGATTGGATCGGGTAGAGATAGGCGAAGTGCCAATGATGTTATTATGGGTATGATAGGTGCCGTCCGGGTTGATGAGCGGCAAGATCCACAAGTCAATATTATTTAAAATATTTTGCACTTGAGGATTGGTTGCAGCGTTGGTCAAAAGGTGGTGAATGAGGCGCAGTAAGAGGTAAAAACCGGCTACTTCGTCGCCGTGCATAGTAGAGGAGTAAAGAAAAGAGGGGCGATTTTGCTGCTGTTCATGCTGAACACCAAGATGTGCAATCAGTATTTTGTGGTTGCCGGGCGTAGCATTCAGCACGGTTTCAACACTGCACCATTGTGGATATTTTTTTTGAAAACTGTCCATAAGGGCTAAATAGGTGTTGTAAGTGGGATATTTGTCCCAGTTGGCTACCATTTCAGGATATGAAGAGGCTAAGGTAACCGTATATTGGGTCTCATTTACAGATACAATAGAGTAGGAGAGATGCAGCGTATCAAAATTGGCAAACTGCTTGCGAGGCAGCCATACACGAACTGTGAAATTCTGATTTTGAGTATTATAAGTAACATTATCTACCACAAAATTGTGCAGTAATAACTCTAATGCTGTGCTGTTCGGCGCTGTTACATCAAGATAGAGTTCGGCACTTTTATTTTGTGTCAGACTCTTTTCCGATTGTCCTGCTGCCGATAATCCAGTTATAAGACACATCCATAACAAAATCCACAACCTTTTCATTATTGTTATCTTTCCGTAAGCTCCTTAATGTATCTTTGCAACTCCACAGAGACCCTGTAGAGTGGAAGTCGCAAATAGTATTCCATTTTGCCCTGCATGGCTAAAAAAGCTTTAATCCCAGCGGGACTTCCCTCTTTAAAGCAGGCTTGAATAATATCAAGTATTTGATAATGATATAGCTGTGCCTCTTTAAAGCGATGTTCCATACCGAGATGTACCAATTGCGCCATTTCGGTGGGATATGCGTTGGCTACAACGGAAATTACGCCATCTATGCCCACCGCCAGCAGCGGTAGCGTAATAGCATCGTCGCCTGAAATTACCATAAAGTCGGCCGGTTTATGCTTGATAATTTTCATGATTTGGTTCATGTTTCCCGAAGCCTCCTTAATGCCGATAATGTTGGGACACTCTTCGGCGATGCGCAGGGTGGTTTCAGCTTCCAGATTGCAGGAGGTGCGACTGGGGACATTGTAGAGCAAAACAGGACGGGGCGCATGATGATTTAGCGCTCGATAGTGTTCTAAAAGTCCCTTTTGTGATGGCTTGTTGTAGTAGGGCGTAACGGATAAAATAGCGTCAATATCGTTGAAGTCCAGGCTGTTGAAATCGGATATAATTTGTTGGGTATTGTAGCCGCCCACGCCCATCACAATGGGGACACGACCGGCTGTTGCGCTCACAATGGCTTTCACTACATCCCGTTTTTCTTCACTGCTCATGGCTGGACTTTCGCTGTTGGTACCTAACGCCAGCAGATAGTCGGCGCCATGGGCAATTAAATTATGTACCAAGCGTTCCAAATTGGAGAAATCTATTGTGCCGTCTGGCAGAAATGGAGTAACTAATGCCACTCCCAAGCCTTTAAATTTAGCTGATTTCATTGTTTATTGGTTAACTTATTAGTGTAATGATCAATTATTTGCGATAATTCTTGAATTGTATGTTTTTTTCCGACATCTAAAAAGAGGTCGTACAAATTATGATGGTGGTGATTGGCGCCCACGGTAAATTGGGCGTGTGTTACCTGCAAAATATAGCTGATAGGATTATGCTTTTCGGAGGTAAAATCAATCAGCATATCAAATGATTCGTGCAATAGGCCTTTAAGGCGCGGCGAATCGGGTTTGCCGTAAAAATTAAGCTCTTTTTTACAAAAATATTCGGCAGATAACTGTTTTAAGCAGAAGAAAGGAATGCTTTTATAATGAACATAACCCAATAAAAACACTTTTATGCCATATTGCTGCAGTTGGCGAATGAACGAAAAGATGTTTTTATAAGAATCTTCATCTGTAATTTCCGCAATTATGCCAATAAGTTTTGCCGTTTTCAATGAACAAATCTTCCGTTTACGGTGTGGATTGTGTGCGGCTATATCTTTCTTTAACAAATGGTTTTTCAGTTTGGATAGCATTCTATTTTTTAGTTCGGAAATCTTGCAAAGATACAACTATTTTTTATATTTGTGGGGTTATGCTCTCCTTCAAAAAAAAAAGCACCCTGCTTTTCAGGTGCCTTTTATTGCCGACTTTCTGTGGTGCTGACCGGGTTCGAACCAGTGACACATGGATTTTCAGTCCAATGCTCTACCGACTGAGCTACAGCACCGCCAAAAATTGAGGGTGCAAAAATACGATTTTTTTTTAAATAAACTGTATTCTGTTTTAACCTTAATAAAAAAAATATATATCTGTGTTTTTCAGCTGTTTGAAATGATAAAGAACAGGCAATTTGCCTGTTCTTGCATCCATAAATGAAGTTATATGCGGTATCAAATTACCGAAATACGGGCATTAAATCAGCGAGAATAAGCATTTTGCTTAATAAATTTTCCGGTATAAACGTGTATGCCGTCCTGAATTTGATAAAAGTAGATGCCCGGAGCAA
>JAISAD010000059.1 GCA_031266895.1 Bacteroidales bacterium | reverse complement strand
CGGTTCAAGCAAGGAGGGTGTGAAACGGAAACATCCCAATGCCGTACTGATTACGGAGGAATTGGGAAAGCGCTTTCCGGGTCGTTTACGGGCAAAAAGGGGTGAAGGATAGCAATGTTGCTATCCGCGACCTCGACACTGCAATCAAAAGGGACGAGTTTTGCTATCGGGGAACGAAACCTTTCATTCCCCGATAGCAATGTTCCTGTCGGCATTAGCAAGTTTGCGGTCTGCGATAGCAAACTTGACGTTTGAGATGCGGATAATTCCGGTCTGCAATAGGAATGTTCCTGTTGGCGACGGGAATGTTGCGGTGAAAGACAGCAATGTTGCTATCGGCGACAGGAATGTCGAGGTCAGCAATAGCAAAATCCGCCTGCACAGGCAAGCAAATCTATGA
Organism: Bacteroidales bacterium; assembly: GCA_031266895.1. Classification (GTDB taxonomy): domain Bacteria; phylum Bacteroidota; class Bacteroidia; order Bacteroidales; family WCHB1-69; genus JAISAD01. The sequence goes on along the minus strand of JAISAD010000059.1, from coordinate 9,793 downwards.
AATCAATAATGCCATTTTCTTCATGTGCGTTGTTATCAATTCAAAAAATTCGTGTACATTTGCATTTTTAAAAGAAAAAATTATGATAATAGAACAGCTAAAACAATCGGAAGCGCTTTTGGAAGGCCATTTTTTATTGTCTTCCGGACGACACAGCAACCGCTACTGTCAGTGTGCTAAACTGTTACAATATCCCGAACGCGCCGCTCATGTATTGTCTATAGTGGCAGAACAGTTGAAAGACATGAAGATAGATATTGTGGTAGGTCCAGCCATGGGCGGCATTATCGTAGCTTATGAATTGGGACGGCAATTGGGCATTCCGGCTATTTTTACCGAAAGAGAAGAGGGGATAATGACCCTGAGACGCGGCTTTGAAATCAAGCCCGGACAAAAAATACTCATTGCAGAAGACGTAGTTACCACCGGCAAGTCATCGATAGAAACCATCGCCGTACTGAAAACGCAAAAGGTAGAAATAGCAGGTATTGCATGTATTGTAGATAGAAGCGTACAACCTCTCCCCTATCCGCTCTTTTCGGCTATAAAACTGGAAATTGAAAGTTGGGAAGCCAACAATTGTCCGCTTTGTAAAGAGGGAAAACCATATGTAAAACCGGGCAGCCGGAAAATTAATTAGTATGGCTAACGAGAATTTTATAGATTTTGTTAAGATCTTTTTTCGTTCGGGAAAAGGTGGAGCCGGTTCTGCACATCTGGCGCGAACGGCACAAGACCCTAAAGCCGGACCCGACGGCGGAGATGGCGGAAAGGGCGGCGATGTGATTTTGCGTGGCAATCGCAATCTGTGGACTCTGCTACATCTGCGCTATACAAAGCATATTTTTGCCGAAAATGGAAGCAATGGAACCGCCAACCAGTGTTTTGGCAAAAATGGACAGGATGCTGTTATTGAAGTGCCGCTCGGCACCATTGTAAAAAATATTGAAACAGAGGAATATATAGGTGAAATACTTAACGACAAAGAGGAACTCATTGTTTTTAAGGGTGGTAGAGGTGGACAGGGAAATGTACACTTTAAGACGGCAACCCGTCAAACGCCGCGTTTCGCGCAGCCCGGAGAGGAGGGAACAGAGGGATGGATTGCCCTCGAATTAAAAGTATTGGCCGATGTGGGCTTGGTAGGATTCCCCAATGCGGGCAAATCTACGCTTATTTCGGTGCTATCCAACGCCAAACCAAAAATTGCCGACTATCCCTTTACTACTCTGAAACCCAATTTGGGCATGGTAGCCTACCGCGATTTTCGCTCTTTTATCATTGCCGACATTCCCGGTATTATTGAAGGTGCTTCGGAAGGAAAAGGATTGGGATTGAGGTTTTTACGGCATATTGAACGTAATTCCGTACTCCTTTTTCTGGTGCCGGCAATATCGGAAAACATAAAAAAAGAGTATCTCATTCTTTTAGAGGAACTGAAAGCCTACAATCCCGAATTGATGGACAAAAAACGCATTTTGGGCATCACCAAATGCGACCTCTTCCCTGAAGAGGAGTTGCTCGGATTGGAGAAACAGTTGCCAATTGATATTCCTGCAATTTTTATCTCGGCGCATGCCCACAAAAATTTGATGCAGCTCAAAGATTTGATTTGGGAAAATTTAACTAAGAACGATGAACAGACAGGATTTTGAGATTTTAAACCAGCAGGTTTACAATCAGCCTTTAATCTATTTTGATAATGCTGCTACGACTCAAAAGCCAAAAGCAGTCATTGAATCATTGACAAATTACTATAAGACTATCAATAGCAATATTCATAGAGGGGTGCACTATTTAAGTCAGCAGGCCACAGAACAATTTGAGCTGGCACGTCAACGGGTGGCACACTTTATCAATGCCGAAAAAACGCACGAGATTATATTCACACACGGTGCTACCGAATCTATCAATCTGATTGCCGCCTCGTTTGGCAAAACGTTTTTAAAAGCGGGAGATGAGATTTTGATTTCGGAAATGGAGCATCACGCTAATATTGTACCCTGGCAATTAGCCTGCGAAATGTATGGGGCAAGGCTGAAAGTACTTCCTTTCAACGAGACAGGCGTTTTGGAAATCGAAAAAATAGAATCGTTACTTTCTGAAAAAACGAAAATCATAACTATTAATCATGTATCCAACACATTAGGCACAATTAACCCGATTAGAACAGTAATAGAAACGGCGCATCGCCACCATATTCCGGTCATGATTGACGGCGCACAAGCCGTATCGCACTTAAAGATAGATGTACAGGATTTGGATTGCGACTTTTATTGTTTTTCGGGACATAAAATGTATGCGCCTATGGGAGTTGGAGTGCTTTATGGCAAGGAAAAATGGTTAGACCAAATGCAGCCCTATCAAGGTGGAGGAGAGATGATTGAGCAAGTAACTTTTGATAAAACGACCTATAATCAACTGCCCTACAAATTTGAAGCAGGCACTCCAAGCGTGGGTGATGTGATAGGACTGAAAACTGCCATTGATTATATTGAAACAGTAGGGGTGGACACTATAGGTCGCCATGAAGAGCAATTGTGTCAATATGCTCATCAGCAATTAGCAGAAGTAGAAGGAATTAAATTTTTCGGTACGGCTCCTCATAAAGCTGCCATTATCTCATTTTTAGTAGGAGCGATACATCCGTACGACATGGGAACAATCATTGACCGTTTAGGGATAGCAGTACGTACAGGGCACCATTGCACACAACCCATTATGCAACACTACGCCATTCCCGGCACTATCCGTGCCTCATTTGCTCTCTACAACGAAAAAGAAGAAATTGACCGGTTTGTAAGTGCAGTAAAACGGGCGGCGTGGATGTTAAGGCAATAAATACTGAAAAACAACTTACTTAGCCACCAGTTTAATAAACGGTATCATCATCTCTTCCATTGAGATGCCACCATGCTGAAACGTATTGCGATAGTAGTTTACGTAGTAATTATAGTTGTTGGGATAGGCGAAAAAATCACTTTTGATGGCGAAAATATAACGGTGCAACAGGCTCTCTTTCGGCAAAAAGATTTCTGCCGGATCCTTAACTTCATATACCTCTTTTTCGGGATAATTCATATTGCGACCCACTTTGTATCTCAGGTTATTGTTGATATTTTTATCTCCAACAACTTTAATAGGCTTGTCAATCTTGATAGTACCATGGTCGGTGGTGATAAAAATCGGTATTTTCTTTTCCGCCAGAAACTTAATCATCTCATACATCACTGAATTCTCAAACCATGAAGCGGTAACACTGCGATAAGATTTTTCATCATCGGCCAGCTCACGAATTAAATCAACATCAGTACGGGCATGTGAAAGCATATCTACAAAATTTATTACAATAACATTCAACGGATTATCCAGCATTTGATGAATATTATCCAGGAGCCGCTTGCCAAAATCAATATTAAGAATTTTGGAATATGAAAATTTGATATTTTTGCCGTAACGTTTCAAATATTCAGCCAGCAATTCCTGTTCAAATTGATTTTTACCACCTTCATCACCCTCATTCAGCCAAAGTTGTGGATATTTTTTAGCAATCTCGGAGGGCATCAGCCCTGAAAAAAGCGCATTGCGGGCATAATGGGTTGCTGTTGGCAGAATACTGAAACATATATCCTCGCTATCCACATGATAATAGTCATGAATGTAAGGCTGAAGCACTTTCCATTGATCAAAACGCAAATTATCAATAACAAAAAGGAAAGTGGTGTGCTTTTCCGATAATTCAGGAAAAAGTTTATCTTTCAGCACCGTTTGCGACAAAATCGGCTTATCAGCACTCTCGCCTGTAAGCCATTGTTTATAATTTTTTATCACATATTTGGAGAAAATGGCATTCGCTTCCTCCTTTTGATTGTGCAAAATATCAGCCACGCCACTATCTTCAATTTTTTCCAAATCCAGCTCCCAGCGTATCAGCTCCTTATATAATTCTTTCCATTCATTTTCCGAGAGACGATCGCTCATGCGCAACGCAATATCACGAAAAGCCTGTTGATAGGCGATAGTGCTTTTTTCGGTAACAATCTTCTTATTTTCAATATTTTTCTTCAAGCAAAGCAATATCTGGTTGGGATTTACCGGCTTAATCAGATAGTCTGCAATATTTGATCCGATAGCATCTTCCATAATATGCTCCTCTTCACTCTTGGTAATCATCACTATTGGAATATGCGGATTAATTGCCTTGATACGTTTCATAGTCTCAATGCCACTCAAACCGGGCATATTTTCATCCAGGAATATAATATCCACAAACTCCTTTTGAAACAACTCTATTGCTTCGTTGCCGCTCACCACCGGAAGCACCCGATAGCCTTTCGACTCTAAAAAAAGAATATGCGGTTTCAATAATTCAACCTCATCATCTGCCCATAAAATCTTAATTTCCATAGTATTTTTCTTATTTTAATTTTGGAATATATACAGTACAACGGTGAATTTTTAAAAATAGTATTTGCGGAATTTAGAAGTTAAACGCTGGACACGAAAAGAGAGTAGCAAACTTGTCATCATTTTAAATTTTTCTGTATTTTTGCACGATGAATAACAGGGTGTTTTCTCGCTTTGACAAAAAATTGTAATACATTCTTATTCATATTGTCGTTCTTTTTTATATGGTTAATTATCACAGAATTACAAACTTAAATTAGTTGAAATGAAAAAAATATTAGTTATTGGTGCTTGCGGGCAAATCGGATCGGAACTTACACCTGCTTTGCGCAAGATTTACGGTAACAACAATGTAGTAGCGGCTGACTGTCTCTATCCACTCAAAGGAGAGCTGGTCGATAGTGGTCCAAGTTGCAAAATTGATGCTACTCAAATAGAGGATATTGCAACTACTGTAAAGCAATATAATATTGATACCATCTACAATTTGGCTGCCATCCTGTCGGCAAAAGCCGAAGCAAATCCCATGTTGGGTTGGGAGGTAGGCGTAGGCGCCGTACTCAACTGTCTGGAAGTGGCGCGCGAATTCCATTGCCAGCTCTTTACGCCAAGTTCTATTGGAGCATTCGGCACAGGGACTCCCCCCGATAATACCCCACAAGATACCATTCAACGCCCCAAAACCATTTACGGCGTTACCAAAGTTACAGGCGAATTGCTGAGCGATTACTACTTTAAACGCTTTGGCGTAGATACCCGTTCGGTACGCTATCCCGGTCTTATCTCAAACATTACGTTGCCAGGCGGCGGCACTACAGACTACGCTGTAGATATTTACTACTCCGCCATCAGAAACGGTAAATTTACCTGTCCACTCAGGCAGGGAACATTTATGGACATGATGTATATGCCTGATGCTCTGCGTGCCGCTATTGATATTATGGAGGCCGACTCTACTAAACTGATACACCGCAACTCGTTCAATGTTACCGCTATGAGTTTCGACCCGGAAATGATTGCCACAGAGATCAAAAAACATATTCCCAACTTCACGATGGATTACCAAATTGATGAACTGCGACAAGGCATTGCCGACTCGTGGCCTAACTCTATGGACGACAGTTGTGCCCGTGCCGAATGGGATTGGAAACCTGATTATGATTTGGTATCCATGACGGAGGATATGATTACGGTACTGCGGGAAAAACTGTTGTAGCAATATGAATATTCCCAACCAATCCATTTTTGATTTAATATTTACAAGATAACTGAAAAACAAGAATTTAAACAGAAATAATCATAAAGAAACAAGAATTATGTACACCAAATTTCAGGATTTTTTAAAGAAAGAACTAACCGAAATAGAAAATGCCGGTTTATACAAAAATGAACGGACTATTGTGTCTCCGCAAGGGGGTGAAATTAAATTGGCCAATGGCACGAAAGTGCTCAATTTCTGCGCCAATAACTATTTGGGACTGGCCAATAATTCGGAACTGATTGCCGCCGCTAAAGAGGCACTTGATACGCACGGTTACGGTATGGCCTCTGTGCGCTTTATTTGTGGATGCTCTGATTTGCATAAACAGCTGGAAGCTAAAATCGCAGAATTTTTTGGCACAGAAGACACTATTCTCTATGCTGCCTGTTTTGATGCTAACGGAGGCGTTTTTGAGCCGCTCCTTTCCGAAAATGACGCCATCATTTCGGATGCTCTCAACCACGCTTCCATTATTGATGGAGTAAGACTCTGTAAAGCACAACGTTATCGTTACAATAACGCCGATATGGAAGACCTCGAAAAGCAATTGCAGGCTGCACAAGCCCAACGTTTCCGTTTAATTGTTACCGACGGGGTTTTCTCCATGGACGGCAACGTTGCACCATTAGACAAAATCGTGGCGCTGGCTGCAAAATATGATGCAATGGTGATGGTTGACGAGTCTCACTCAGCCGGCGTAGTAGGTCATACCGGCCGCGGCGTTACCGAACAGTTTAATTTGCGCGGCAGGGTGGAAATCCTTACCGGTACGCTTGGAAAAGCTTTTGGAGGCGCTATTGGCGGTTTCACCACCGGCAAAAAAGAGATTATCGACATGCTGCGCCAGCGCTCGCGCCCCTACCTCTTCTCAAATTCCATTCCGCCCATGGTAGCTGCAGCCGGAATCCGGATGGTAAAATTGATGTCGGAAACCAACGATTTGCAAGATAAACTGCACAGCAACACGGCCTATTTTATCGAAAAAATGAAAGCAGCAGGCTTTGACATCAAACCCACTCAATCGGCCATTTGCGCTGTTATGCTCTATGATGCCAGTCTGTCGCAAACTATGGCGGCCAAGTTGCAGGATGAAGGGATTTTTGTTACCGGATTTTACTATCCTGTTGTACCTAAAGGCTTGGCTCGTATTCGCGTGCAAATTTCGGCTGCTCACGAACCGGAGCATTTGGATAAATGCATTGCCGCTTTTACCAAAGTGGGTAAAGAATTAGGCATACTGAAATAAGATGCTGAAGAACATTATTTTCGATTTGGGAGGCCCCATTTACGATATCCGGTATCAAAACGTGCCTGAGGCATTTACTCGGTTGGGAGTACTCCAATTTGAGGAAGAATATACGCAAGCTGCTCAAACGGAAGCTATTGATCTGTTTGAAGAGGGTAAAATATCGGTAGAAGAGTTTCGGAATTACATCCGTTCTCTCTCTGCCGTTTCGCTTACTGACATGCAGATTGACGAGGCATGGAACTCTATCATGATAGATATTCCTGAAGAGCGAATTAAATATTTGCAACAGATTAAAAATCAATATAATTTGTTTCTTTTCAGCAATACCAATCAACTCAATTGCGATAGTTTTACAGTGGCCATGCATAAAAAATTCGGCTTCAACATTTTCAAAGAACTGTTTGTGAAAGCCTACTTTTCGCACGAATTGCATATCCGTAAGCCTCATCCCGAAGCCTTTTTAAAAATCATAGAAGAACAGCAACTCAATCCTAAAGAAACTCTTTTTATTGACGACACACTTCGTCATGTGGAGGGTGCACGCAAGGCGGGGCTATATGCTTTTCACTTTCAGGTGTGAAAAGAGGAAATTTGGGATTTAACTCCCATCTTTGCCACATTTGACAGACGCACATAAGAAAATTTTATCTGTGTGTAAAAATTTTTATGTATTCTTGTTCTCAGATATTAATCGTTTTAGTTGGATATTATGGCTTTTGTAGTGATTACAAATTCACGATACTCATTAATTCGAAGCAATTTAATTAGCTCCGTATCAGAAAGTTTCAGAGTTTTAGCAAAATATTGCCACAACTCTTTCAGATTGCCAACTGCACCCTTTTCACCACGATGCCGCAGTAGTGTGGTACTCAGGTCGGTGTAATAGTCTGCAAAGCGCAATTTCCATTCTTGAGGGAGTAATGGCGCACCCTGTTTAATCTCTTCAGCCAAAAAGGGGTTGGCCAGCAAGCCCCGTCCCAGCATCAGTTGTGTAAGTTGTGGAAAACGGTGCTGCCACTGCTCACAGTCGGCTACGGAGTTAATATCGCCGCTGTAAATAACCTCATGCTGCGTAAGTGACAGAAGCCGTTCCAATTGCTCCCAATCAGGTTTTCCTTCATACTGTTGTACGCCCAAACGCGGATGTATGACTACAAAAGCCAAATTATAGCGATTTAATCGTTTTATAATTTCTTCGCTTTCAGTACATTGTTTTAGTCCCAAGCGCATTTTTAATGAAAAATGTACCTTATCAATCGCCGTAACGGCCGCCACTACCTCTTCTACCATGTCGGGAAAGGGCATAATACCGCAACCTCGTTTTCGAGTTACCACTTGCGCGGCCGGACAGCCGATATTCCAATTGAAATCGTAATAGCCCCATTTCGATAAAGCTGCAACTGTATCTACAAAATCAGCAGCCTTATTGCCCATCAACTGCGGAATTAACACCGGCTCTCCCCCTACCCTTCCACGCTCTCGATCAGCCGTGCCTTCTTCCCTTCTTCCTTTTGCGCATTGATGCTTTTGTGGATTATTTTCCGGCGCAATATCTTTCCACAGTTTATTATGCGCCAACTTGGTAAGCCTTAGTCTTTCCGCCGACTGTACCGGTAAAAAAGGCAAAATCGCCACGTCAATACCTTTGACATGGCGATTTAAACAATTTCTAAAATGATAATTTGTTATTCCGTGTAACGGAGCAAGCCAAATTTTCACAGAATTATTACTCTACAACTATTTTATTGGTGTGAGTTGTGCCGTTTTGTGTAACTTTTACAAAGTAAACACCTTTTGTCAAGCTGGAAATATGGATAGCCGGATTTGATTTTTCGGCAATTACCACTCTGCCCAGCATATCTACTATCTGTACGTCGTATTCATTAGCCGAAGTACTGATGTTAAGCATCTCTTTGGCAGGATTGGGATATACCGATACTTCCGACAATTTGTTGCTAGCAATGCCAGCACCATAGCTGATGTTCAAGTCATCCACAATCATATAGCTATATGGTTCGGCAGCAACAGTTTCTGTAGAAAACCCTGCAATAAGTACAACAATTTCAGTTGGAGTTTCGTCAGTGCAAGTAATCTCAGCCTCAAAACTTTTAAAAGTTTCAGAAGATTCTAACAAAGCTACTCCGTAACCCATAACCTTACGGGTAGACTCTGTACCTGTATAAACTAAAGTTACAACTACCATCATATCCCCATCATGCCCAATAGTCGTTTTGGCAACTCCAAAAAGGGCTACAGGTTTCTGCGTAATAGTTGTTCCTCCTGTAATGGCCAATCCTAGAGGAGCAATTAGAGTATCACTAATATTACCTCCCATTAAGCTCGACAATATAGGCACTAATGCCATCAAATTAACGTGACCATTAGTGGCAACTCCGGGTATTGGCCTATTGCCCAGTTCTCTGAGAGCAGCGAGGGAATCAGGCAGAAAAGCAAGACCCATTTGTAAGGTACTATTCATGGGAGAAACAGAAACCTTCATCGCAGCACTACCACTATAATAATCAGTTGTTGATTTGGTAATAGAGTTAGTGCCGAGCTCCATCACCTGTCCGCCAACAACAGGAAAATCGTCCGGTATTTGGATATCTAATGTACTCCAACCCGTAGGGTTAGCTCCCGACCAGCTTTCAAAGCCGGAATTAGGAAGTTGTTGTGCGTTAATCACGCCTAATAATGCTACAAAAAGAGTTGTAAATAAAATCCTTTTCATCTTTAATTGTTTTAAATTGGTTATTTTTATTCGTTTAAATTCTCTAAGTAAAAACTGCATGTTTATCTAACAAAACATTTACAGGTTGCAAAAGTACAATTATTATTTTAATTTTGCACACTCAAAATTTTTTTTTATTGAGGAA
>JAISAD010000102.1 GCA_031266895.1 Bacteroidales bacterium | reverse complement strand
AGGGCATAAATGCCGGAAATAACTCCTGCAGTGGAGATAGTGATGCGCGAGGGCGACAATGCCTGTCCCATTTTACCGGTCAGCAACTCCACGGAGCGCACTACGTTGTCCAGATTGAGTAGCGGCTCTCCCATGCCCATATAGACAATGTTGGAAATTGGCCTGCCGTAAAACTCCTCCGACTTGCGATTCATTAGCATGTATTGGTCGAAAATTTCGGCGTAGTGTAAATTACGGATAAAGCCCAAGTTACCAGTTGCACAAAAGGTACATTGCAGTGGACAGCCTGCTTGCGAAGAGATACAGGCAGTAACTCTTGCTTCCGTGGGAATGAGTACCCCTTCTATAAGAGTGTCATCATGTAGCGCAAAAAGAAACTTGGCCGTTCCGTCTTTGCTGCGCTGCTCCATAACAATGGCTGTTTGATGAAAAGTAAATGTTTCTGTCATTTTTTGACGCAGTTTCAGCGGCAAATTGTACATTTCCCCAAAAGTTTGCGCCCCCTTTTTCCAGAGCCATTCCTCGATTTGCTTTGCCCGAAATGCCGGTTCTCCCCATTCTGATAAGGTAGTCTTTAAATTACAGGTATCTCTGATGTCGTTCATTATTATTTTTGTGCTTGATAAGTCAATTTGACAAAAATACAAAAAAACAATGAACAAAACACGAACGGATGAAAATTCCAATTTTATAAATCATAACCCATTTTAATGTATATTTGCATTTTATTATTATTGCAATATGGCAAAAAGTAAATCTCAATTTTTCTGCAGGAATTGCGGGACGCAATCCACCCAATGGATGGGGCGATGCCCCTCATGCGGTGAATGGAACAGTTTTGAAGAGGAGGTGATTGTGCGTGCTGAAGCACCGAAAGGAAAGTCATCGATAACCCTTTCCCAAAGTGCGCCACGCTGCATTGATGATATTTCGCTGATGGAAATACCGCGCCTGCATACCGGCTATTGCGAGTTCGACAATGTGCTGGGAGGTGGAATTGTAGCAGGCTCTATCATACTGCTGGGCGGCGAACCGGGTATTGGCAAATCCACTCTGCTGCTGCAAATGGCACTGGCCATGCGGCAGCAAAAGGTGCTCTATATTTCGGGCGAGGAGAGTGACAGTCAACTCAAAATGCGTGCCGATCGTCTTTCGGACGGAAAGGTTCACCCTCACTGTTATGTGCTGACCGAAACTATTACCCAGGAGATTTTTAAGCGAATTGATACTCTGAAACCCGATCTGATTATTGTAGATTCCATTCAAACGTTGCAGAGCAATCTGATTGATTCGGCAGCCGGCTCTATTTCGCAAATTAAGGAGTGTACTGCCGAATTTCAGCACTATTGCAAAACTTCTGCCGTACCGGTGTGTCTTATTGGTCATATCACAAAGGAAGGTTCGCTGGCAGGCCCCAAAATTCTGGAACATATTGTAGATACCGTATTGCAGTTTGAGGGCGACCAGCATTACGGTTATCGCATTGTGCGCTGTATCAAAAACCGCTTTGGCTCCACGGCCGAACTTGGTATTTTCGAGATGCGCGCTAATGGCCTTGTCGAAGTCAAAAATCCATCGGAAATATTTGTCTCACAACGTGACGAAATATTCAGTGGCAGTGCCATAGCCACTATTTTGGAAGGGAACCGTCCGATAATGATTGAGACGCAAGCCTTAGTCAGTTCGGCGGTTTACGGCACGCCGCAACGCGGATCTGCCGGTTATGATTTGCGGCGGCTTAACATGTTGCTGGCAGTACTCGAAAAGCGATGCCAATTCAGGCTGGGCGCCAAGGATGTCTTTCTCAATATTGCCGGGGGTCTTCATGTGGAAGACCCTGCTATCAACTTGGCTATTGTAGCAGCCATTCTCTCATCAGCTACCGATATCGCTATTGACACTAAAACCTGTTTCAGCGGTGAGATGGGGCTTAACGGAGAGGTGCGTGCAGTGCCCCGCATAGAACAGCGCATTGCCGAAGCTGATAAGCTCGGTTTTAGCCGCATGTTTTTATCCAAATATAACCTGAAAGGCATTCAGACACAAAACTATAAGGTGCAACTCATTACTATTGCTAAAATTGAGGAGATGTTTGGAATGCTGTTTGAGTAGTGTGCAATATTGCATCTGAATATTATAAATCATTTAGTGTGAACTGTTTATATTTCCAATCCGTCTCTATAAAGAAGAGAAAACCTCAAGGAATGCAACATTCCCAGTGTAGAGTTTGCAGGAAGTTTTAATAGGAAAATTATTGTAAACCCCGTATTCCAGTGGAAAATAGGATTGAGTAAGATAATTCAATAGTAAAGGGTGTGGTATCAGTTCTATAGGCAGGTTATTCCGCCAGCACCAGTATTCTATTTTGATTCACTTCGACAATTCCTCCGTTAATATCAAAATGGCGGGTTTGATTCTGCTCGTCGTATATTTTGATTTGTCCGGCTTTCAAAGCGGCAATCATCGGGGCATGATTTTCTAAAATCTCAAACAGTCCATCCAGGCCACAGAGTTGTATCAAAGAGGCTTTTCCTGTAAATATCTCCCTGTTCGGAGTAAAAATTTCTACCTGCATAACATTTATTTTTCGGCAGCTGCCAACTCTTTTTCCCCTTTTTCGATAGCCTCTTCGATACTGCCCACGAAGTTGAATGCTGTTTCGGGCAAATAGTCAAGTTCGCCATCCAGAATCATATTAAAGCCCTTAATAGTATCTTCGATACCGACAAATTTACCGGTCATACCGGTAAACTGCTCGGCCACATGGAATGGCTGCGAAAGGAATCGCTGTACGCGGCGGGCACGGTGCACCACTTTTTTGTCCTCTTCAGACAACTCTTCCATGCCTAAAATAGCAATGATATCCTGCAATTCGGTATAATGCTGCAGGATTTCCTTCACCCGCTGAGCCGTTTTGTAGTGAGCTTCACCCACAATATCGGGAGCTAAAATACGGGAAGTAGATCCCAGCGGATCTACGGCGGGGTAAATTCCCAATTCGGAAATCTTGCGGCTCAAGACAGTTGTAGCATCCAGGTGCGAGAAGGTGGTAGCAGGCGCGGGGTCAGTCATGTCGTCAGCAGGCACATAAATAGCCTGTACGGAGGTGATTGATCCCCTTTTGGTTGAAGTAATGCGCTCTTGCAGCACCCCCATTTCGGTAGCCAGCGTGGGCTGATATCCTACAGCTGAGGGCATGCGTCCCAAAAGTGCAGACACTTCCGATCCTGCCTGTGTGAACCGGAAAATATTATCCACAAAAAACAGAATATCCTTGCCGCCAGATTCTTCATCGCCATCGCGATAATATTCGGCTACGGTCAAGCCGGAAAGAGCTACACGGGCACGGGCACCGGGCGGTTCGTTCATCTGCCCGAACACCAAAGTGGCCTGTGATTTTTTCAATTCTTCCGTATCTACTTTCGATATGTCCCATCCTCCTTGTTCCAGGCTCTTTTTAAATTCGTCGCCATAGCGAATAACGCCCGATTCTATCATTTCTCTAAGCAGGTCGTTGCCCTCGCGCGTGCGTTCGCCCACGCCGGCAAATACCGACATGCCAGAGTAGTTTTTGGCAATATTATTAATCATCTCCATGATTAGCACTGTTTTTCCTACGCCTGCACCCCCGAAAAGACCAATCTTTCCCCCTTTGGCATAAGGCTCAATAAGATCAATAACCTTAATGCCGGTATAGAGTACCTCCTGGCTTGTTGACAGATTTTCAAAGGTGGGTGGGGCACGGTGAATATCCTTTCTCGCAGGCGAATTGATTTTGCCGATTCCGTCAATGCTTTCGCCGATTACATTCAGCAGCCGTCCGTTAATATTGCCGGTAGGCATGGATATCATGCGGCCGGTAACAAATACATCCATTCCGCGCATTAAACCGTCTGTAGAATCCATAGCAATGCAGCGCATCGTATTCTCGCCAATATCCTGTTCGCATTCGAGCACTAATCTGTCGCCGTTCTCTCTTATTACTTCCAAAGCATCATAAATCTTTGGTAATGTACAATTTTCATCAAATCGAACATCCACAACAGCGCCAATAATCTGCGAAATTTTCCCTTTAATTTGGTTGACCATGATTTTATCTGTTTCGTATAAGTTCCGGTAAATTTTTGAAGGTGCAAAAATACATTTTTTTTTGTATTTTTACTCCACTTATTGAAAATTGACATGTATCTCTTTTTTGATGCCGAAACTGCAGGGTTGCCTGAAAAGCTGAGCTTCCCAGGATTCTATTTTTTCGGAATTTTCAACCGTTGCCCTATGCTGAGCTTATGTAAGTTGCCGATACTATTATAGGAAGCCAGCTGCTTTACATCCATGCGATACTTTTGGGCGATGCTCGACAGGGTATCGCCTTTCTTTACAATATAGATTGTAACACCGCTCGAAGATTTGGCTGCACTGCCTGAACCTGCTTTGGCAGAGGATGCTTTAGCGATTTGCGCCGTTGCATTTCCGCCACCGGTGAAGCTGTTTTCCTGATTTTTTACCGGCAAAAAATAGGTGTCGTGATTGTAGGCGTAAATGTTGTCTTTCTGGTTGATAAAATGGATAATATCCTTAGTGCGCAGGCGCAGCGGATAAGACTCCGCATAAGCAGGAATAATGTCAAGCTTATACTGCGGATTCAGTGTTTTAATTTCGTCAATGCTGATATTGAGCACATGTGCAATCTGTTCAAAGTGAACCTCATGCTTTACCATAATGGTATCTACATCGCTGGGAATGGCAATTTTAGCAGGCTTTATGCCATACAGGTTATGGTATTTCATCATGTAAAAAGCGCCGATAAAGGCAGGAAAATAATTTTGCGTTTCACGCGGCAAAAAGGGCCTTACGCTCCAAAAGTCACTTTTATTGCCGGAACGGGCTATTGCTTTGCGCACATTGCCGGGACCACAGTTATAAGCCGAAATGGCTAGCCCCCAGTCATTAAACATATTGTGCAAGTCGCGCAGGTGTCGTGCAGCGGCATCGGTAGCTTCAAAGGCATTTCGACGCCTGTCAATAAAGGTATTGACATCCAGTCCGTACATTTTTCCGGTAGTGTACATAAATTGCCAAATGCCGGTAGCTCCAGCCCTTGACACAGCCAGCGGATTGAGCCCTGACTCGATAATAGTGATATAAATCAACTCTTCGGGGACGCCATACTTATCGAAAATTTCCTGCATGGCAGGGTAGTAGTATTGCGCCAGACCCAACAGGGCAGCCGAAGAGCGTTTCCGCTTGATAACATAGAGTTCGATATAAGGCTTAACATATTCATTGTAGGTTACCGGAATTATGGTTCCCATTTCCTTTACCCGCAATGCCACCAGTGAATCGATATGCACCATGCTGCTATCCACATCTTTCAACTTTGCCAGCACACTTTTGGCATTGGCAGCCTCCCGCTTTACATACCACAAATTGAGCATGTTGTCCATCTCTTTAATCAAATGCTGGTCAAATTCACATGCAGGATCAGTGCCTGGGGGTGGCTCTTGCGCTGGTACACAGGGAATTAAAAGGAGAACAAGACCAGTTAGCAGCGTTGTGTATATTAACAATCGTTTCATAAAATTAGAATCATGAGATTATAAATCGTTTTCGGCGTGCAAAAATAAAAAAAAGAGGATAACAGTGTCGCCTTATTTGAAAAATGGTCAATTTTAATTCTTCGTCTCTCACTTTTCAAATTTTAGCATCTTTAAAATATTTTCCTCTTTTTCATAAATATCATCCCTGTACTGCATCACGCCGTTTTCATCAACAAAGCAGGTATGATATTCGAGGTAAATCGGCAGTCTCTTTTTCAAATTGACGGGATTGGGACGCAAGGGGCGGTATATCCTGTCTGCCGGAAGCATTGCCCTGTATTCCTCTTCTTTTTGTTGCCGCTTTTCCTGATACAGTTTGCCCGCCTGGGTTGTGGGCGCTTTTCCCAAATCAACCATTATGCACTCAAATTGCTCATCGGTATAGTCATTGTACCTGAAAATCACCTGCGCCAGTTCCAGCGGTTTTTCCACTCGAATACAGCCATGACTTATGTCGCGATACCGATAACCAAACGCTCGCTTTACAGGCGTGTCGTGCAGATAAACACTTTCTACATTTGGAAAATTAAACTTAATAATACCCAATGAATTGTGGTAGCCCGAAGTCTGTATTAGCCGATACGGAATCTGCTTGCGCTTAATCTTGGTCCAGTCAACGGCGGCAGCATCCACTGCCTGGCGGTCGGCAGTGCGTACCAGATACATTTTTTCCCGTTCCAGCACCCGCTGGCTGTTGTTTTTCAATTTGACATAATATTCGTCTTCCATAATGCTCGCCGGCACATTCCATTCGGGATAAAGAATAATTTGGTTGATGCTGCCATATAGCATGGGCGACTCCATTTTATAGCCTTTAATTATCCCTGCGATTTCCTCTTTGGCCGCTTTTGCTGATTTGCGCGATTTGCCGCAGCATATTTTCATGCTGATAGCGCAAGTATCAGCCAGCACGGTTTTGAGGCTGAAATCGGCAAAATTTACCGACAGATAATTAGCGCCTTTCGGTTCGGCAATTTGCCAGCGCAACTGCTCCATGTTGACAATCAGTTTTTTAACGTAATAGCCTAAGTTGCGATTAAGTGCATCAATTGTTTCCAAATCAAGTTTGCTGGAAATCGGAATGGCATTCTGCGCCCTGAATCTGTTGATGGCTTGCATAACCGGTTCGGTAAGTCTGACAGTATCTTCCACATTACCTAACATGCCTGTAAGTTTTAGGCGGTTGATGATCAATGGAATTTGTGTGCTTGCCATCCCTTCCGACAGTTCTTGCGGCAGCAATTTTTCAAAAGTCTGATTTTGCCATGCCTGATATTGGCGCAACTCTTTTTGCAAGGCTTTATAGTGGCTGTCGGCAGGCGCAATAGTCCGAAAGTAGGCCGGCAGCGAGTTGCGGGCAGCCCACGTGCAAGCCAGAGTAAGCGAATCGGGATAGCGTGTTTTATAGAGCCACTTACCGCCATTGACTGTTTGCGGATCGCTTGCTCCAAACTGCAAAGCATTGGCATACTTGATAATGGCAGTCGTCAAATGCCATTCTAATTGGGCTAAAAACCGGTAAAGCGTATCCCTTTCTTCTATTTTTACACTTTTTATCGTATCCATTAAAGTTTTAATGAATTGGTAATCAAAATACTCGGATGGAATGCCATGATAAGTAAAGGCGCTGTCAATTAAAGCAATTCCCTCGCTTATCAACTGCTCCTGATAGCCGTTGGCTGTCCAGAATGGAGCATTTTCAGTTTCGTACTGCATCCGGATTTGCGTATAAAAAGGCTCATTCTTTAAACTTTCGCTTTTTATAAAATATTGGAAATAGGAGTAATAAGATTGATTCGAGTAGTCTTTGTATTGGGTAAACCAGTGTGGTTCGGGCATTGGGACTGGAGTGCGGGCATTTTTACATGAAGGGAACATGCAGACTGAAAGCATCCAGAGCATTGCTATAATTTTACTGTTTTTCATGGTGTAGAAAGCAATGAAATTTCTAAGTTTTAAAGCGGATGATTTAGATGAAAAGCCTCAAGCCGCTGTTGCAATGCTGGAAATAGAGAGGGCTGAACAAGCGAAACGCAAGCCCGCAATCCTTCATGGTCGCTACCGGTAATGGCAAGCGAAATAGCACTGATGCCATAATAAAGAAACTCTTTCAGCAGTTCCTCGCCGGTCATTCCCGGATAGTAAATCGTAAAGTAGAAGCCATCGGCCAGGGGTTTATCCTCATCTTTTTCATAGACCAGTTTAAAACCGTTATCCAGAAAGAGCTTTTTCATGACAGCAGCCTTTTCTCCATAAACTTTCACATCGTTAATATAGTTATAAGTACCTTCGTTGCAGGCTTTTAAAATGGCAGCGAGGGCGTATTGAGCAGAATGTGAAGTGCCCGAACTGATGGCATAAACCGTACCATAAATAATGGCACGCCCCAACTGTTCGCTGCCGAAGAAAGGCACGAGGTCGGGGAAGTTGCGCTGATAGAGACAGTCGGACAGCACCAGCATGCCAATACGTTCGCCGGCATAGCTAAAAGCTTTGGAGCTGGAAATCAGCAATGCGTAGTTAGACGTATATTTGCCGATAGTAGGCTGGTAGGGCGGTACTCCGGGATGCGAAATATCCCGTCGGAAATCCATGCCGAAATAGGCTAAGTCTTCAAAAATGCACACATCGTACTGATTGGCCAAATTGCCGATAATCTTTAGCTCTTCGTCGGTAAAGCATATCCATGACGGATTGTTGGGGTTGGAGTAAATAATAGAATGGATGTAACCTTTGCTTAAATAGCTTTCCAGTTTGGCTTTGAGCCGGCTTCCGCGAAAGTCGTACACGTCAAAAGTTTCATAAGGCAATCCCAGAACTTTGTGCTGCTGTTTTTGCACCGGAAAGCCCGGATCGATGAAAAGCGTGTGCGTGCGCTCTTTTCGGGCACGGGCAAATGTCATAAAACCGGCCATGCCGCCCATCATGGATCCAACGGTGGGAATGCACGAGTCGGGCGACACGTCAAGGTCAAGATAATTCTTAACAAATTTTGACATCTCCTGCTTCAATTCAGGTGTTCCCTCAATATCAGGATAGAGCGAGGCAACTCCATTTTGCAACGCTTTAATTTGCGCTTTCACGCCGATTTCGCAAGCCGGCAGGCCAGGGATGCCCATCTCCATGCGCACAAACTGCTTGCCACTCGCCTTTTCAATATCGCTAATCAGGCGTTTTATTTCACGAATTGAAGCAGTGCCAATATTTTTTATACTGCTTGCCGCCACAATTTTGTTCACTGTTTCCTTAGGTATTGGTGTGTTTCCCATATATCTATGCTTAATATTTTATTATGATAACAAATGGGCGGCAAATATACATGAAATTTTTGAAATCGCAATTTTTCGTCCATTTCACTTGAGTTTCGAATAGGCAAGTATCCGTGCATAAGCAGTGAAAACAGATCCGTAACCGCTTCGTCTCCATATGGAAAAGAGCGCATTATGCAGGACATGCCGATAAAAATACCGGCAATGGCAAACACAGCGGTTAAAAATTCTGTGTTAAAAAAAACTTTTGCATAATGCGAGATACCGGAAGTTGTGAAAGTTCCTCTATAGCAATAATTTTCTGATATGATTTGAGGTGAGGAAGAGTGGCAGGCTCAATCAAATAAAATTCGGCATGGATGAGCTGATGGGTCAGTTTGGTCGCAGTACTCCACAGCCATTTGCAGGATGCGGCGAGATATTGCTCCCTTGCCAATTGCTGCACCTGCTCCCGACTTAACGCCGATTGAGTTTCCCATAATGGCAATTCATAAAGATTTTTCCAAATATCTTTGCCAATGCGCTGTTGCACTACTGTTTTTTTTTCTTTTACAAGAAAGAAATAGGTAAAAAAACGCTCTTTTATTTTAATTCGATTTATTTTCACCGGAATTTGTGCCGCAAGTCCGTGCGCGTGCGCATAGCAGGCATTTTGCAGCGGACAGTTTTCACAATCCGGATTTTTGGGCGTACAGACCAGTGAGCCAAAATCCATAAGCGCCTGATTAAAAATGCCGGGCTGTTTTTGGTCAATCCATCTGTTGCATATCTCTGTAACGTGCTTTACGGTGGCAGGCATATTGATATTATCGGTAATGCCTGCAAAACGACAAATTACACGCAGCACATTGCCGTCAACCGCCGGATAGGGCAGATCAAAAGCCATAGAAGCAATGGCTGCCGCTGTGTAATTGCCAATCCCTTTCAATTCCCTAATTGCTTCGTAGCGGTCGGGAAAAATTCCTTGATGCTGTTGCATTACGGTTTTAGCTGCAAAATGAAGGTTGCGTGCCCGCGAGTAGTAGCCTAGCCCTTGCCAAAGTTTGAGCACCTGCTCTTCAGGGGCATTAGCTAATGCTTCAATCGTAGGAAACTGCGCAATAAACCGGTGGTAGTAATCCCACCCCTGCGCCACGCGCGTTTGCTGTAAAATAACTTCGGAAACCCAAATTTTGTAAGGGTCGCGCTCACCGCGCCACGGCAGCGTACGCTGCCACTCCTCATACCATCGAAACATTGTTTCGGTAAAAGTCATCGCACTCAGTTCGATTCGATAATCTGGAACAATTCATCCAGCTTTGGGGTCAGAATAATTTCCGTACGGCGATTTTTAGCACGCGCTTCAGATGTATTATCCATATCAACAGGAAAATAATCGGCTCTTCCCGAAGCAGATACACGTTTGGGGTCAATTTTGCCATTTTTCAAGAGCGCTTTCACCACGGCAGTAGCACGCATCACGCTCAAGTCCCAATTGTCTTTTACCTGTCCGCTGCCTTTAAACGGCACATTATCAGTATGCCCTTCAATGAGCACGTTAATTTCGTTATCAAATTCAAGCACTTTTGCCAATTCTTTGATTGCATCCATGCCATTGCTCCCAATTTCCCAGCTGCCGGAAGCAAACAGCAGCTTTTCGTCCATTGAAACATACACTTTACCGTTTTTTTCTGACACTTTGAGTCCCTTGTTTTCAAAGCCTTTTAAAGCATTAGCAACCTTCTCCTTCAACTGTTTTACTTCATTATCTTTCTGAGTGAGAATGTTCTGCAGCTCTGCCAAGCGAGCCTCTTTTTCGGAGAGCGCCGCTTGTGCCGTTTCGAGGGCGCTGCGCTGGCTGTTCAATTCAGCTTCCCTGGCATGCAATTGCGCCTTAATGGTGTCAATATCTTCCAGCAACGAAGCTGTTTCGGCATTATTCGACAAATTGGCATCGGCAAAGTCTTTCAACAACGCATCATAGTCATGTTTGGCTTTGTTGTAGTTGCGCTCCGACTGCACCAGTCTGCGTGATAATGACAGGGTATCGTTTTTCAAATTCTCTACGCGACTTTTCAAGACGCCAAGCTCCTGATCAAGATTTTTGTTCAGATTTTCCGCATCCAATTTTTCGTTGGTCGTCAGACTCAAATTTTCACCACAACGCTTATAAAGGGTTTCCAATTCCTGGTACTTCTGCTTTGTAACACACCCTGCCAACAAAAACAGAATAACCATCACTAATCCGAAAATGCTCTTTTTCATCTTGTTTTTTCTATTTAAAATATTGATTATGAAATAAATGATATGCAACATATTGAATTTACAAAGATAGCCGTTTTCGGCTTTTCCATTTTTGTCGCTACACAAAAAGATATTAACAGCATTGTTTTAATAAACAGCGACTGTTCCGGCTATGGTTAAAACAACATGGCGGTCGCGGTGTTTTATAATTTGCTTCACATTATCCATTTGAAAGTCAACACGCTGTTTCTCCAATTTTTGATAATCATATTGGTAATACTCTCCATCTTCCAGAAAGTAAATAGTTGTATTGATAACTTGTACAGGGCTATGCGTGAAAATAGCCACCTTTTTTACGAAGGTGCCGAATGCATCAAAAAGCAACAAGCCTGCCTCAGGGTGCTGCAGCAACAGGATCTTCTCTTTGATTTCGGCCAGCCTTACAGGAGCAGATTCTTCCAAATCAAGCCGATTTTTCTGAATGATATTAAGGCGAAAATCAAGGGTCAGCAATTCTTTGCTAAAATGGTCATACAGCCAAATATGATTAGTTGTACTGTATGATGCCAATGTGATGGCATATAGATTTTTGGCAAAAAGACTTAGTTCTTCGGTAATAGGCGACAGTTTGTCATCTAAAAAAAGAATTGTTCCGGCCTCTTTGTAAAAGAGCATGATTTTCATACTGTTAGAAACATCAACAGCGCTAATGGCGCCCAACGAAAAGCGGTTGAAAGTGGCGAGCAGTGTCCCCTCGGGGCTATATTTGCTCAGCTTGCTGTTTTCCACGCTGTATATGCAGCCCTGTGCATCCACTGCGATGCAGTCGGCTTTCAATTTATCCAGAATAAACTTTGGCTTTAACTCCGACTGAGACCATGCATTCGCTGCACTTGCCAGCAGCAGCAAAATTAACGATACAGTTTTACAATGTAAAGGCATATTTTTTTGATTTCTTTCTATGGTTGCTAAACAAACAGCTCCTCAATAACATCTTTATACTTGTTCACAATAAAATTACGGCGTAATTTGAGGGTTGGAGTGAGTTCTCCGGTTTGAATACTCCATTCGTAACTAACCAATTTAAAACGTTTTACCTGTTCCGTAGCCCCAAAAAATTTATTATATTGACTTACCAGTTTCTTAAATTTATTATAGACTTCGGGATGATTAATCATCTCCTCATTAGTGGTGTAAGGAATCCCTTTGCTGGTGCACCATGAACGCAGGTCGCTAAATTCGGGGACTATAAGCGCAGCGGCGTACTGTTTATTTTCGCCAACTACCAGGATATTGTCTATTAAAGAGTCTTCGCAAAATTTACTCTCTACATGCATGGGCACAATATATTTTCCGAAAGCCGTTTTAAACATCTCCTTCTTTCGTCCGGTAATGCGAATTTGTCCTTCGGGTTCAAACTGCCCAATGTCGCCGGTGTGGAACCAGCCTTCTTCATCAATTGCCTCTCGGGTCAGATCGGGGGCATTGTAATAACCCAGCATGACACAGTGTCCACGCGTCAGAAGCTCGCCGTCTTCGGCAATTTTTACCTCAATGCCAGGCAGCGGAGGCCCTACTGCTCCGAATTTTATGCCGTTTTCAAAAAAGTTGCTCACCCCAATAACCGGCGAAGTTTCGGTAAGTCCATAACCCTCTAAAACAGGAATTCCCATAGCCCAAAAGATGCGCGAAATCATTGGTTGAATGGCTGCTCCTCCGGATATAACCACATTAAAATTGCCTCCGAGTGCGGTTCTCCATTTATTGAGCACCAGTTTACGCGCAATTTTGAGCTTGAGGCGATATCGCCACGATTGATTTTTTAAAGTGTAAGTTCGCGCTATATGGTTAGCCCAGAAGAAGATTTTTTTTACAAGCCCTTTCTGTTTGCGTCCCGTGGCCAGAATTTTATCATAAAATTTTTCGAGCAAACGCGGTACAGTGATGAAAATGTCGGGTTTGATTTCAACCAGATTTTCGGCAATTTTGGCCATATTTTCTGCATAATAGACAGAGATGCCGCAATAGTGCCAAGTGTAGATCATCATGCGTTCATAGATGTGACAGAGTGGCAGGTAACTCAATGCCCGGCTGTTTTCAATAATCGGAATAATGGGAACAACCGCTTTCACATTGTTCAGCAGATTGCTGTGTGTCAGCATTACCCCTTTGGGGTTGCCTGTTGTGCCTGAGGTGTAAATCAGCGTAATCACGTCGTCGGGTGTAATGCGCTCCTTAATTTCGTTGAGATACTGTGGGCTTGGATTGGCGATGCCCAATCCAATCACTTCATTCAAATGGTGATAGCCGCGCAGATTTCTGAATGTATAGACATTATTTTTCAGTTGCGGAATATTGTTAATAATGTTCTCTATTTTGCGCAGCAATTCCCAGCCCGATACAAAAACCATTTTTACATTGGCATGGTTCAGAATGTATTCATAATCGGATTCGCTGATAGTGGGATAAATGGCTACATGAACAGCTCCAAGCTGCAAAATGGCCATGTCCAAAAAGTTCCATTCGGGACGATTGGAGGTAATTGATGCAATACGGTCGCCCTGCTTAATTCCAAGTTGCATCAATCCATAGCTGATGTTGTTTACAATATCAATATATTGCGAAATGCTGTATTTTATCCAAACTCCGTTTTCTTTTCCACAAATAGCATCTTCCTTAGGGAAATGGGTTTCGTAGTGTGGTAATAAATCAAAAATTCGTGTTACTTCCATTGTCAAGAAAAATTTTGCAAATATACTAAAAATCGAAAATGATATTAAAACAGGCCATAAACAGCCGAACCGCTGCCCGATAGTGAAGCATAACGCGCGCCACGCTCATAAAAGGATTGTTTGATGTCAGCCAATTGTGGATATTTTTGAAACAGGGGAGCTTCAAAATCGTTAATAATCAAATGTTTCCACTCTTCTATTGGGGCTTGCAGCAACTCTTTTAAGGAGTGTGCTTTGGGTGCAGGTGTTACTGAAGCGTAGGCTTCGAAAGTAGAAATGGAAAAATCGGGCTTCACAATTTCAATATGACAGGCAGAGAGGCTGAGGGGAAAAGGGGTTAGGCATTCGCCGCGTCCTGTTGCAAAAGCGGGCTTGTTGTCAATAAAAAAGGGGACATCGCTACCCAGACGGAGTGCTATTTGTTTTAATTCATT
>JAISAD010000161.1 GCA_031266895.1 Bacteroidales bacterium | reverse complement strand
ATTTGCGTAAAAGCTATCTGTATCTCAGGTTCCGATACGACATCAAGCGCCGATACCTGCATTGAGGTAAGAACAACCGTAGGTATCAACGACATTTCGCTGGCCAGCGGGGTGAAGCTCTATCCCAATCCCGCCAGCGACCAGCTGACGATTGAAATGGAAAGCAGATTCAATACTGTTGAAGTTATTAACACTTTAGGTCAGGTGGTATATAGAGCCGACTTGATTGATAAGAAAAAAGTAATTGATGTAACAGATTACAGTGCAGGAATGTACTATGTGAAGCTACAGGGAGATGCCGGTATGGTAACCAGGAAGTTTGTGAAAAAATAGTCCTTAATTCAATGAAAAAATGAACCAAAGATGCAATGCATCTTTGGTTCATTTTTTTTTATCTTTCCGGGAAGAAAAGCAATAAATTATGTCAGGAAAATTACCCGAAAACAGGTAACAAATAATTTTCCCGAGAATTTTTCATGCGCTCTTATGCTATATCCAGCATGTTATTAATTCAAATTCTTCAACACTAAGCTGTTCGGGACGTTTGTTGAAAATTGGATCAGCGAGATATTTCTCTTCAAAAGTAAAAGTTTTCAGGGAATTGCGCAGTGTTTTGCGACGTTGGTTAAAGGCAGCTTTAATCACATTTTTAAATAAAGTTTCATCGCAATGAAGTTTCTTCTCAAAATTGCGAGTTATCCGAATAACTGCCGATTTTACCTTAGGTGGAGGAAAAAAGAGATTTGATTCCACTGTAAAAAGGTATTCTACATCGAAAAAGGCCTGTATCAGTACGCTTAAAATGCCATATTGTTTGCTACCGGGCTTGGAAGCAATCCTATCGGCCACTTCCTTTTGAAACATGCCAACTAATTGTGTAGATAAATTTTTGTATTCCAATAGTTTAAAAAGAATTTGAGAAGAAATGTTATAGGGGAAATTTCCGATAACAGTTACCGGTTCCTGATAGTATGCCTCTAAATCCAAAGTGAGGAAATTTTGTGCCAGAATGCGGGATGCCAGCTCAGGAAAGTGGCATTGTAAATAGCTTACCGATTCTTTATCAATCTCAATTACAGAGAGATTAACAGTTTTATTTTCAATAAGGTATTTTGTCAAAACACCCATTCCTGGACCAATTTCCAATACATTTTTATTGGAAGAATTTATACTCTCTACAATGCGTTTCGCTATCCGCTCATCTTTTAAGAAGTGTTGACCCAATCGTTTTTTGGGGGTAACCTTATCGTTATTCATGGCTATAGCTGGTTAGGAGTATCTCCGCGCAACGTGCGGAAACGGCGGCGGGCATCATTTACCAAAATGCTATTGCCGTAATCTTTCATCACTTTTTGATAGCAGGTCATAGCTTGTGCCGGATCTTTCAAATAGTAATCGTAAAGCTGCGCCAGCAAAAAAGTGGCGTCATCGCCAAGAATATCAAAACTGTAAGTGGCCAGCAATTTTTTCAGTAAATTTTCGGCCTCCAAATAGTTTCCTCTCCGTATGTTAATTTTGGCCTTTTGAAAATAGACATCATCTGTCAATGAAGTGAGTGGTGATATAATTAGCACGGAATCAAGCATTTGAATCGCTTCATCGGCTTTATTTTGAAAAATCAGAAAATCGGCTTTCGCATAATACCGCAACGCCAAATTGGCCGATGTGCCCTCAAACAACAGCGAATCCTCATTTTCTTCTTCGTCCTCTTCATTCTCTGTAATGAGCAATGAAAGGTAAATAGCATCGTTGGAAATCAATTTGCTGGTGGCTGCTTTGAGCACATCCAACTGACTTTTAGCCCATTTAAATTCACTAATATAGAACGACAATTTGGCATTACTGAATTTGGCAAATTGACCAATAGTGTCATTTGGCAGTGCTTTATCTACCTGCGAATAAAGTAGGGTGGCTTCCCATATATTTCCTCTAAATAGCTCTATATCAGCTAAATCTACTTTATAAATAGCCTGTTCTTTAATGTCTGAGCTATTCTGAATAGCTTGCTCAAGCAAACTTACAGCCTCTGCAGGTTTATTGACAAGGAAAGCCAGCAAGTGGGCATATTTCCTTATCCATTCGCTGGTACCGGAATGAATGCCGTTATCCGCAATTTTCTTTTTAAATTCGTGTTCCAAATTCAAGGCATCCACCATGCGCACGGGAAAAATCGAGAGCAATTTTTCATACTTCACATTGAGCAGTGCATATTCAGCCAAAGTAGAAAAACTTGACTGTTTTCCTTTGGAAATCACGTAATTATAACCGTCAATAGCAGCAGTATAATCGTAATTTTTAGCGGCAGTATTAGCTAAATAATAGACCGATGCCCCTTCGCCTTTATCCTGTTTATCCATAGTTTTAGCCAATAAAAGCGCTTCTGCATAGTCTCTATTCAATTCGCAAATCCAATAGAGTAATTGCAGATAGCAATTGTTGGACGGATTTTTTTGTATTTGCTTCTGTAATTGCGTTTTAATAGATTGATAACGTAATTTGTTTTCATCATCCAAAAGCAAATTTTGGATGATCTGCTCCGATATTGGCCTAAAATGGGCATCATTATCCTTAACCAGATTGAGCGCCTCTTCAATTACCTTATTAGTCTGGTTTTGCTGGATATAGATATTGGTCAATTCCACCGAAAAGAGCTTGTCGTCATGCAGCAATCGACGTCCTTTTTGCAGGGTAGCCACCGCATATTCCCGTTTGGCGAATGCTAAAAAGGAATTATAGAGTTCCATAATAGCATTTGGATTGGGCGGCAAGTCTTTGATTGCATTTTCATACTCTTTGGTAGCCTTTTCCGACTCATTAGAGACTTCATATACATAGCCCAAATCTATCTTAAAGCGTTGTGAAGCAGGCTGTAATCGAAGTTGTTTTTTTGCCACTTTTTCCAACTCTTTATAATTATTCAATCGCAATAAAGTTTGAAAATAGTAATAATAGATATAGGTATCGGATTTTTTATTATAGAGCTTACTAAACAGCTCTTCTGCTTTTTCATATTCGCCATCCTGATAAAACTGCACGGCCAAGCGCTCCTCGTCAGAGTGTTGCGCTACGAGCAACAGTGAAGCTAATAAAGCATAGACAGTTAGAAGTATCTTTTTCATTTTAATTTCATTATGTTATTTGTCTAATATCATCTGTCTGGCATCGCTGGTTGGGTTGCTGCTATCAAGATGCGGACAAAAATACATTTTTTCTAATCAATTAAATCAAATCCTGTATATTTGCGCAGTACTTCCGGCATTATGATACCCTGTTCGGTTTGGTAATTTTCGAGAATGGCTGCCATAATGCGGGGCAAAGCGAGAGCACTGCCGTTGAGAGTATGCGCAAGACGTGTTTTACCTTTATCGTCCTTAAAACGCACTTTCAGACGGTTAGCCTGAAAACTCTCAAAATTGGATACAGAGCTGACTTCCAACCATTTTTGTTGAGCTTTGGCATACACTTCAAGGTCATAAGTGAGGGCGGAAGTAAAACTGATGTCGCCACCACAAAGGCGTAGCACTCTAAAGGGAAGCCCTAATTTAGAGAGCAGCGAAGAGGCGTAAGCACGCATCTCTTCCAATATATCGTAAGAGTGGTCGGGGTGGGCAATCTGCACAATTTCCACCTTATCGAACTGGTGCAGGCGATTTAACCCGCGTACATCCTTGCCATAAGAGCCGGCTTCGCGCCGAAAACAGGCCGAATAAGCGCAATTTTTAATAGGAAAATCGCTCTCTCTCAGTATTATATCTCGGTAAATATTGGTAACAGGCACTTCAGCCGTAGGAACAAGATAAAGATTATCTTCTGTACAGCAGTACATCTGTCCCTCTTTGTCGGGCAATTGACCGGTAGCATAAGCCGATTCGGCGTTTACCAGATAGGGCGGCTGTATTTCGATATAACCGGCCTCTATGGCACTGTCAAGGAAGAAACTGATAAGAGCACGTTGCAGTTTAGCTCCCTTATTTTTATAAACAGGAAAGCCAGCGCCGGTAATTTTGCTGCCCAAATCAAAGTCTATAATGTCATATTTTTTCACCAAATCCCAATGAGGCGCAACTTCAAAGAGGAGATCGGAAGCATCGCCTTCGGTATAAATAATTTCGTTGTCGTCAACTCCTTTGCCACAGGCTACCGAAGCGTGAGGCATATTGGGTAATAGCAGCAATTGATTTTGTATAAGATTCTCTTTTTCGGACAGATGCTTTGCTTTTTGAGACTCTTCCGTTTTCAAGTCGGCAATTTTTGCTTTCAGCGCTTCCGCTTCTGCTTGCCTGCCGTTTTTAAAGAGCTTTCCAATCTCCCTGGCTCCAATATTTTGGGTTTGCAAATTATCGTCAAGCGATTTTTTCAATGCTCTGATTTCTACATCAAGTTGCAAAATTTGGTCAATAATCTCTTCAGCATCAAAATTTTTAACGCC
Organism: Bacteroidales bacterium; assembly: GCA_031266895.1. Taxonomy (GTDB): domain Bacteria; phylum Bacteroidota; class Bacteroidia; order Bacteroidales; family WCHB1-69; genus JAISAD01. The sequence goes on along the minus strand of JAISAD010000161.1, from coordinate 5,953 downwards.
CAATTTCTCCACAATTAAGGCCGGATTTTCTCGAATAGTTCTTAAATCTAACATCTCAACAAAATTTCTGCAAAAATACTAAAAAAGGGGAAAAGGAGACAAGTAGAAAATTTTATGTATCTTTGCATACCTTATTGCAATAAAGAGTAAATAATAATCAAATAGCTGAAAATAAACAAATTATAATTATTTATCCGTATGAAAAAGATCAAAAATACAGTAGGATTGGGACGGCTTACAATGATTTTAAACCTTGTAATCATGATTCTCTTTGTCGTTACAATGATTTTTTTGAACAAATTTGACAAAATTAATGTGGTGTATGTGCAGGAAAAGGTGAATCATGAAAAGGCCTCCGAAAGGATACACAATGCCGAACGACCCATCAATCAAAGCGTGGCTGAAGTAAAGTATTATCAAAACAAGTTAGACACTTTGTCGAAACACCCAACTCCTAAAGAGCGTGCTGCTGCTAAAAAATGGAATGAAGATATTCAGGCTACCAAGAACACTTTAGCTGAAAAACAGAAAAAACAGGCAGAAATTGAAGCCACTTTGAGCGCCGAAAAAGCTGCATTTGCTCCAATGCACGCGAAATTCTCCGATTTGGAACAGCAACAACAGTCGGCCAAAAATATCTACGATATTATGGTATGGCTAACGATTGCATTGCTGGTAGTTAAAATCGCCATTTTTTCCATATATAACTATAAAAACATCAATAATTTACTGCATGTTGCAGAATGGATGAAAAGAGGTAGCCATCCAATATGGGCTTTCGTAGGATGGCTTATTCCTGCCTACAACTTTGTAAAACCATTTTCCTTTTTCTCTGAAATTTGGAATGATACTGACTATCTGCTTAAAGATAAAGGTATTATCCCCAATGATGGGCGAGAAGATAATGCAGATTTCAATCTGGGATTGTGGTGGTCTCTGCTATTGATATGTATATTGTTAGTTACCTGGATATTACACGCTACCTTTATGACAGAAGGGCCTATGTTTCTCAAAATGTCGCATACTGGCGTTATTGTAGTAGCTACTATTTTTTGGGCATTGTATTTGGTTCAGGAGTGTAATCTTATCAGATTGTTCAACAAGAAAAACAAATTGATGCAAACCATTGAGTAATAAGGTTTCATATTTAAAATTAACCATGAATGTCGATGCTTTGGTATCGACATTCTTTATTTAAAGATATGCAAATAGAACGAAAACCGGATTGGTTGAAAATTAAATTAGAGGGAGGAGAACACTACTCCGAAATAAAACAATTGGTGGAAAAACACCGGTTGCATACCATTTGCAGTAGCGGCAAATGTCCTAATATGGGCAAATGTTGGAGTATGGGGACTGCCACTTTTATGATTTTAGGCGACATTTGCACGCGCTCCTGCAAGTTTTGCGCTACCACAACAGGAAAGCCATTGCCACCGGACAATAATGAACCGCAAAAAGTAGCACAAAGCATCCAGTTGATGAAGCTGAAGCATTGTGTCATCACCTCCGTAGATAGAGATGATTTGCCTGACAAAGGGGCTGCTCACTGGGCGGCTACAGTGCACGCTATTCGCCAGGAAAATCCCGATATTATTATCGAACTGCTGATTCCCGACTATGAGGGAGCTATACTGCAAACCGTGCTTGAGGCACAGCCCGACATTGTGGCGCATAATCTTGAAACGGTAGCAAGACTCACGCCTGCGGTGCGCAGTAAAGCCACTTACTCCAACAGTTTAAACGTGTTGAAGCAAATTGCCCGTACCGGTTTTATTGCCAAAACCGGCATTATGGTCGGGCTGGGGGAAACTCGCGAAGAGGTGGTGCAACTGCTGCAGGAGGTAATAGCTGCTGGTTGCACAATGATTACTATCGGGCAATATTTACAACCTACAAAAACCAATATTTCTGTGGCGGAATACGTGCATCCCGATACTTTTGAGTTTTATAAGCAGACAGCAAACGCATTGGGGTATAAATCGGTAGAAAGTGCTCCGCTAGTACGTTCTTCTTACATGGCGGAACGTTCGTTCCTGGGTGCTATGATAGAATCACAAAAAATAAAAAGATAAAAGAGCTTTAACTGTCTTAATCCAATTTTTCGAACTCCGAATTGCGGCTAATGTATTCAGGAACAATCTCTTTCATCTTTCTTACAATAGTAAAAGAATCGGCGTTTCTGAGTGCTACCAGTTCACTGACAGATTTGGCTACCTCTTCGTAAGGATAAGTTCGCACCTTAGCTATCATGATTTTCTGAAAGCCGGTTTTAATTGTATTTTCCTGGCTGGCAAGCAGCTCTTCGTACAATTTCTCGCCCGGACGCAGGCCGGTAATCTCAATATTAATATCTTTCCCCAACAGGAGACCTGAGAGTTTAATCATTTTGACAGCAAGGTCATAAATGCGGACGGAATGCCCCATATCGAAAATAAAAATTTCACCGCCATTGCCCATTGTGCTGGCAATAAGCACCAATTGACATGCTTCTGAAATGGTCATAAAGTAGCGGGTAATCTCTTTGTGGGTTACTGTTACCGGACCGCCACACTCAATTTGCTGCCTGAATGTGGGAATTACCGAGCCATTTGAACCTAATACATTGCCAAAACGAGTAGTAATAAATTTAGTTGCATTCTGCTGGAAATTAAGAGATTGTATGTAAATTTCGGCAATACGCTTAGATGCCCCCATTACATTGGTAGGGTTAACGGCCTTGTCGGTAGAAATCATTACAAACTTTTTCACTCCATATTGCACGGAGAGATCGGCAAAAATACGCGTGCCAGCCACATTCACCTTAACAGCCTCACATACATTCTCCTCCATCAATGGGACATGCTTGTAAGCAGCCGCATGATAAACAGTGTCGGGGCGGTAGCGCTGCATCAGCATATCCATACTAACGTGGTCGCACACATCGGCAATTTCCGTATAGATATCGCGTAATTCATTGATATTGCGGCATTCGTTTTGTATGTAAAACATTGGAGTTTCAGCATTGTCCACTAAAATCAGTTGTTTATAAGGCCGTTTGATTATCTGCCGTACAATTTCGCTACCGATAGAACCGGCTGCACCTGAAATCATAATAGTCTGATTTTCAACATCTCTATTTACCAACGATTCATCTACTACAATAGGATCACGTTCTAACAAGTCCTCAATTTTAACCTTTTTTATCTGCTTAAAACTCAATTCACCGTTAATCCATTTGGCCACTGGTGGCACAATCATCACTTTTACATTGTATTGCAGAGCAATTTCGGTAATATCATTCACTTTGTCAGGCAATATTTTTTGAATGGCGATAATGAGGAATGAAACATTGCTTTTAGAGAGATAGCTTGACAACTTAGAGGCATTAATCACCGGAACGCTTTCTATAATTTTGCCGATTTTTTTCGGATCTTCATCCAAAAAGGCAATCACATTATATTGGCTTTTCGAATCTCTGTCTAAAGCGCGTTTTGTGGTGATACCGGCCACACCCGCCCCCATGATAGCAATATCTTTCTTGAATTTTGTGGGATTCAGTACTTCCAGATAGTAGGTTTTGAAAGCCAACCGATAGATCAACAAGAAAATAAGCGTAATAAAAAACTCCATAATGACCACCGAAAGCGGAATCAGAAAAAGGTGCTCAATTTGAAAACTGATAATATTGGCTATAATCAGCGTAATGCTACCCAGAAAACAAGAAATAAAAAGTGTAATAGCATCTTTGGTGTTAGTGTAGCGCACCATAAGAATGGGGACTTTCAGTATCAAAAAATAGACAAAACGTACTGCGACAAAGATCAAAGGGATAACGAGATATACCATTGAGCTGAAATGTGCCGGTATCTTAAAATTATCACGCAACAGAAGCGCCAGAATGGAAGAGCCGTACACGATACAAAGGTCAAACAAAAGCACTATCCAAGCTGGCACAATACTAATTCGTTTTACGATCTTTTTATTTATCCTATTCACAAAGTTTCTCATTATACAGTCAGTTGAATTAATTAGTTATCTTTAATCGCCTTTCTAATTGGCTTAAATAAATTTTTCGGGTTCAATTTGCTCTCATTGCAATTTGCTCTTGTTTCATGATAATTATTTACATTCTGTATTTTTCTTATTTTGCAAAAATACAAAAAATCTTCTTACACGCAAACAAACCATAAATTCAAAACAGTTTCTTTTTGTTGAACCCATGCAGTTTTGAAAAAATCAAGAATCTGACAGGATTTAAACACAAATTCACTGGGTAACCACCTGCAACATAGTGCGACTACGTTGCTCAATTAAAATCTGTTTAGAACCGAGTACTCTGCCTGCTACATCATCATTATAGTGTCGAATGGTAATCAGGGATACATGATCGTTATATTTTACCTTGTAATTTCGGGTTAAAAAACCAATCACTGCTTCAACGCGCTTTTTATCATAATCAGTGCATATTGAAAAGCTTAGTGCCGAATTTTGCAACAGATTTATCTTAATTTTATATTGTGAAAGCGCAGCAAAAATGTGGGACAGCCCCTCTACATCAATAAATGAGAAATCTTTGGGAAACAGGGAAATCAAAATTTGATTGGCTTTAAAGATAATGGATGGAATATTGTTTTTAGTATCTGTAGCAGTAATCAAACTTCCTGACTCTTCGGGTTGGAAAAATGACTTCACATAGAGTGGAATAGCTTTATTTTGCAGCGGTTTGAGTGTTTTGGGGTGAATTATGCTTGCGCCGTAATAAGATAATTCAATCGCCTCTTCATAAGCAATCCGGTCTAATTTTACTGCATCCGGGAAAAATTTAGGGTCGGCATTGAGCAGCCCCGGCACATCTTTCCATATTGTAACACTCTTCGCATCAATTGAATAGGCAAATATAGCAGCTGTATAATCCGATCCTTCACGTCCTAATGTAGTGGTCAATTTTTCGATAGTACTTCCAATAAAACCCTGAGTAATAATAAGACGGCATTCTGTAGCGTGCAAAACCTCGCATTGTTGTCGAATATGCGCTGCCGAAATTTCCCAATTTACCCTGCCCTCCCGAAAGTTATTGTCGGTGCGAATTACATTGCGTGCATCTAACCATTGGTTATACATCCCTGCAGTGTTGAGGTAGGTAGAAATCAGTTTGGTAGAAAGCAACTCTCCAAAGCTCACAATCTGATCGTAGTCAAAGTCATAATTATCAGATGGTTCTACTTCCAATCGAGCTTCCAATTGACTGAAAACAGTATTTAATTTGGCAATAATTTGAGTGTTTTGAACAGGCAATTCGCGAGCAATTGCATAGTGATTTTCCTTGAGTGTTTGCAGCAGTTCCGGTAGTCGGCCGGTACGATAATAGTAGGCATACAATATTTCTTCCAACAGATTGGTGGTCTTGCCTATTGCCGAAATAACCACAATCAGCTCCTCTTTGGAATAGCAATTTAAAATAGCCTGCAAATTACACACTCCCGCTCCATCTTTTACTGAAGCGCCTCCAAATTTAAAAATCTTATAACTCATTAATTATATGATTATTATAATCTATATTGTATCATTTTTTTTTCTTCAAGCAATTGTGCAAAAATACAAAAAAGCCTATTTGGATAATCATTACAGCACGAAAAAATCTCTATACCTCTAAATATATTGAAATTCACAGAGTAAAATAATATAGAATGTAACATAAGATATTAAAAAAAAATGTATTTTTGCAATCAATCATTTTAGATGATGGGAAATACAAATTTAGTTGCAATAAAACAACGTTTTGGAATTATTGGCTTTGATGCAGCTCTTGAAAGAGCTATCCATATTGCGGTACAGGTAGCGCCTACCGATTTGTCAGTGTTAATTACCGGCGAAAGTGGCGTAGGAAAAGAGAATTTTCCGAAAATTATTCACGAATATAGCACCCACAAGCATGGACAGTATATTGCCGTAAATTGCGGTGCTATTCCTG
>JAISAD010000097.1 GCA_031266895.1 Bacteroidales bacterium | reverse complement strand
CATAGTGGGCGTGTCGGTACTGAAAATAAAGCGGGGCAAAATCGCAGCATCCAAGAGCTTCACCATAAAGGACTACGAAAGCGGCTCCGAAAAATTCTTTAAGGAGCCGCTGTAAAAAGGGATCTCCTGTTTAAACTTCCGGTCCAAATGCAACTAATGCCTTGCCGCTTTCGCTTTCGGCAAAACCGGCAAAATTTTCGATAAATGATTTGGCCAGTTGACAGGCGCTGGCTCTGTATGCATCCTTGTCGCTCCATGCGTTCTCGGGATTGAGCATAGAATCATCCAGATTGTTGATATGCTTCGGTATAGCGAAATTAAACGGTTTTATTATTTCAGTGTTGCCATGTTGCAATTGATTGTTGAGGATAGCTGAAATGATGGTGCGTGTGTCTTTCAACGATATACGTTTTCCTACACCATATCCACCACCAATCCATCCGGTATTTACCAGATAGGCTGTAGCTTGATGTTCCGTCAGTTTTTTAGCCAGCTCTTCGGCATATCTGGTTGGATGCAGCATTAGAAATGCCGCGCCGAAACAGGAGGAAAAGGCAGGTTGCGGCTTAATAATACCGCGTTCCGTTCCAGCCAGTTTGGCAGTATAGCCACTCAAAAAGTAATACATTGTCTGTTCTCTGTTCAAAATAGCTACAGGCGGCAGCACCCCAAAAGCATCTGCCGACAGGAATATTATCTTTGAGGGGTGAGCGCCCTTGGAAACAGGCTTTACAATGTTGTTAATATGGTAAATTGGATAAGACACGCGTGTATTTTCAGTCTTGGCAGCCGAATCGAAGTTGATATTGCCTTCATTGTCCACAACCAAATTTTCGAGCAGGGCGTCACGTTTAATGGCATGAAAAATATCAGGTTCCTTATCTTCGCTAAGATTGACGCATTTGGCATAGCAGCCCCCCTCAAAGTTGAAAACGCCCTGATCGTCCCAGCCATGTTCATCATCGCCGATTAAAGCGCGGTCGGGATCGGTAGAGAGGGTGGTTTTACCTGTACCCGACAGTCCGAAAAAAATGGCGGTATCGCCCGCTTTCCCCTGATTGGCAGAGCAATGCATCGAAGCCATGCCTCGCAATGGCAGATAGTAGTTCATCACCGAAAAAATACCCTTTTTCATTTCGCCTCCATACCACGTGCCACCGATTAAGGCCATTCGCTCCGACAGATTAAATGCCACAAACACTTCACTGTTAAGCCCTTGTTCCTTCCAATTGGGATTTACGGTTTTACAGCTGTTGAGTACGATAAAATCGGGTTCAAAGCCGACTAACTCCTCATCGGCAGGGCGAATAAACATGTTTTTTACAAAATGTGCCTGCCAGGCCACTTCGGTTACAAAACGAATTTTCAGGCGAGTATCTTCATTTGCCCCGCAATAGCCATCGGTAACATAGATGTTTTTTCCACTTAACTGTTTTTGAACCAATACCTTAAGATGTTTCCATATCTCACTTGAAATTGGTTTGTTGTCCGATCCCTTTTTATTGGGGTCTGCCCACCACACATTGTTGCGAGTCTCGTCATCCATTACCACATATTTGTCTTTAGGCGAACGACCGGTAAAAATGCCGGTATCTACCGACAATGCACCCGACTTGGTGAGGCAGGCTTTCTCAAAACCCTCTAATTTCGGATCAATTTCATGCTGATACAACTCATCATATGACAAGTTATGGTAGATTTTTAACAGTTGATTGATACCCGCTTGGGCAAGCTGTTGTAATAATAGTTCCATAGATCAACTTACATTTAATTAATATACAATAATTTGCATTAATATCAGAATCACGGGAATTCTTTTACAAACTTAGATAAAATTTCCATACAGTGCAACAGTGTCCGGAATTTTTTTTTATCCCGGAAACTTATCGAAAAAATCCCGTACCTTTGCGACATAAAACAGAAAGAGGTTACAGCAGGCGGAATTATGGCTTTATCAAAAAACAAAATACAGGAAATTAGAAAATTACACCAGAAAAAATTTAGGGAAGAGCTAAAGCTTTTTTTGGTTGAAGGCACAAAGTCAGTGAGCGATTTACTCGCTTCCGGCTTACATGTGCGGGAGATTTTGGCTACGGAATCATGGGTTACCCGGCATTCGGCGTTATGTGGCAAAGCGGATATTACGATTTTATCGCGGGCGGAAATGGATCGCATCAGCATGCTCACTGCGCCGCAAGAGGTTATAGCTGTGGTGGCCACGCCGCATTTCGAGGTAACTGACATCAATCCTGCGCAACCGCTTTTGGTACTTGATGACATTCGCGACCCGGGCAATTTGGGTACAATATTGCGTACAGCCGACTGGTTTGGCGTGTTGCAGGTGCTCTGTTCGGCCAGCACGGTGGAGGTTACCAGTCCCAAAGTGATACAAGCTACTATGGGGTCGTTTACCCGTGTTAAAGTCATCTATTCCGACCTGAGTCAATATCTTGATTCGATAGCCGGCAATCGCCGTATTCTCGGCACCTTTATGTCGGGAAGTCATATCGGCGATATCCGCTTTTGCGCCGGCGACATCCTTATTATTGGAAACGAAACCAATGGCATCTCTCCCGAAATCGCTATGCGGGTAACCGACAGGGTGCATATTCCTGCCACATGCCACACTGTTTCACATGCCGAATCGCTTAATGCGTCGGTAGCGGCAGGAATTGCCATGTTTTGCTGGATGGGGTAAAATCAAATTAGAGATTATTTTGTATTTTTGCACCCATTTTTATTTTTAATCTACTACATTACATATAAATACCATAATGGCAAATTTTTTAAGCAAATTATTTGGAACGAAGGCAGATCGTGATTTTAAGGAACTGACACCTTATTTGAATGCTGTTTTGACGGCTTATACCCATATTGAATCCCTGACTAACAACGAATTGAGGGCAAAAACCGAAGAATTTAAACAACAAATCACCAGTTCGGTAGCAGAAGAGGAGCAGAAAATTACCGAAATCAACACTTATCTGAATACCAATTACGATATTCCGGTGTCGGAAAAAGAGCACTATTATGCCGAATTGGATGCGCTGGAAAAACGCGTGTACAACAAAACCGAAGAAGTTTTAAACCAAATTCTGCCCGAAGCCTTTGCCGTTATGAAAGAGACGGCACGCCGTTTTAAGGATAATGAAACCCTTGAAGTTACCGCTACGCAGCTGGATCGGGATATTGCCGCTTATCGGGAATGTGTTGAAATTGAAGGAGACAATGCTGTCTATCACCATACCTGGAATGCGGGTGGCAATATGATTACATGGGACATGTGCCACTACGATGTGCAATTGCGTGGCGGTGTAGTGCTGCATCACGGTAAAATTGCAGAAATGGCCACCGGCGAAGGAAAAACGCTGGTAGCTACCTTGCCTGTTTATCTTAATGCGCTGTCAGGGAAAGGGGTACATGTAGTTACGGTGAATGATTACCTCGCCAGGCGCGACTCTGAGTGGATGGGGCTGCTGTTTGAATTTCTGGGGCTTACAGTAGATTGCATTGATAAGCACGAACCCAATTCGGAAGAACGGAGACAGGCCTATATGGCCGACATTACCTACGGTACCAACAACGAATTTGGCTTTGACTACCTGCGCGATAATATGGCACGCAACACTACCGAACTGGTACAGCGCCCTCATAACTATGCTATTGTGGATGAGGTGGACTCGGTGCTGATTGACGATGCCCGTACCCCCCTGATTATTTCAGGACCTACGCCGCGCGGCGAACAGCAGGAGTTTGACATCTATAAGCCTATTGTTGAGAAGCTTTATAACGCCCAAAAAACAGCCGTTACCGAAATGCTTTCCAAGGCCAAGCGACTGCTGACCGAAAACCCCGACAGCAAGGTTACTGAAGAGGGGCCCATGCTGCTGTTGCGGGCGCATCGCGGATTGCCCAAAAACAAGGCGCTGATTAAATACCTCAGTGAACCGGGCATCAAGCAGATTTTGCTGCGTACCGAAAATTACTATATGCAAGACCAAAACCGCAATATGCCGGTGATTGATGAGGAGCTTTATTTTGTAATTGAAGAGAAGCAAAACAGCGTGGATATAATGGAAAAGGGGATTGAATTAGTGTCACGCAATGCCGATGAGGCTAAACTTTTCATTATGCCCGATGTGGGAGCAGAAATTGCAGAGGTGGAAAAGTCGAACCTGGATCCGAAAGAGAAAACATTGCAAAAAAGCGAAATTTACCGCAACTTTTCCATTGCCTCCGAACGTATTCACACCGTGCACCAGTTGCTGAAAGCCTATACCATGTTCGAAAAGGATGTAGAGTATGTGATTATTGACAACAAGGTGAAGATTGTGGATGAGCAAACTGGCCGTATTATGGAAGGACGACGCTACTCCGACGGTTTGCACCAGGCTATTGAAGCTAAGGAAAATGTGAAAGTGGAAGCCGCTACGCAAACCTATGCAACCATTACGCTGCAAAATTATTTCCGCATGTACAAAAAGCTGGCCGGCATGACCGGTACGGCTGAAACCGAAGCAGGTGAATTTTGGGATATCTATAAGCTGGATGTGGTGGTAAATCCAACAAATAAACCTATACAGCGTACCGATTATGAGGATTTGGTTTACAAAACCAAACGCGAAAAATATGCAGCAGTAGTGGACGAAATTATTCGCTTGCACGAAGAGGGACGTCCTGTGCTGGTAGGGACTACCAACGTGGAAACGTCCGAACTTTTATCTAAGATTTTAACGAACAGAAAAATACGGCATAATGTATTGAATGCCAAACTGCATAAAAAAGAGGCCGACATTGTGAAGGAGGCCGGACAGAGCGGCACGGTAACCATCTCTACCAATATGGCCGGTAGAGGCACGGATATTAAGCTGGGAGCCGGCGTGGAAGCCAAGGGCGGGTTAGCCATTATCGGTACTGAGCGGCACGATTCCCGGCGCGTGGACAGGCAGTTGCGCGGTCGTGCAGGTCGTCAGGGCGACAAAGGCAGCTCGCAATTCTTTGCCTCTCTGGAAGATGATTTGATGCGTCTCTTCGGTTCCGGCCGCATTGCCGGTATTATGGACCGCATCGGATTAAAGGAGGGCGAGGTGATTCAGCACAGCATGATTACCCGCTCTATTGAAAGAGCGCAGAAAAAGGTAGAAGAAAACAATTTCGGCATTCGTAAGCGGCTGCTCGAATATGACGACGTGATGAACAAGCAGCGCAGCACTGTGTATCGTAAGCGGCGCAACGCTCTCTTCGGCGACCGATTGTCTATTGACCTGTCGCAGATGTTTTATGACGTAGTGGTAGTGGTAGTTGAAAATAATTGGCATGCCAAGGATTATGAGGGTTTTACGAACGACATAATTACCACTTTTGGCTGTGAAGTGCCTTTTGAAGAGAACGAATTTTTATCGGAACGCCCCTCGGTGCTGATTGAAAAGCTGTCGCCTGTTGTATGGAATAATTATCAAACCCGCATACAGGAGCTTTCCAAAAAAATATTTCCCGTAGTATCCAGAGTTTATAAGGAAGAAGGACACCGTTTTGAGAACATTGCTATTCCGATTTCGGATGGCGTGAAAGTGCTGAATGTGGTAGCCCCGTTGAAAAAATGCGTAGAGACTAGCGGTCATGAAATAGGTTTGTCCATAGAAAAAGGCATTACACTGGCCGTAATTGATAATGCATGGAAAGAGCATCTGCGCGAAATGGACGACCTGAAGCAATCGGTACAAAATGCCTCTTATGAACAAAAGGATCCGCTATTGATATACAAGCTCGAATCGTTCAGCCTGTTTGACCAACTGCTGGCACGTATCAACAGCGAAATCGTATCGTTCCTCACCAAAGGCGGACTGCCCGAAGAGGTAATGCAGGTACGGGAAGCCAAGTTGCCGGAATCGGAAGCTAAAAAATTACAAACCGGCAGAAACGAAGTCGGCGAAGGACGGCAAGTTACACAAGGCGGTAAGGGATCTGCTCCCATCAGGGTAGAGAAAAAGGTAGGCCGCAATGACCCTTGCCCCTGTGGCAGTGGCAAGAAATATAAGCAATGCCACGGTAAAGAAAGTTAACACTCAGCCCGTAATCTGAAAACAGGCCCCACAAATGAGCGCATCCGGACAGTTATTAATATCTGTTGGGCATTGTTAAATAAATATAGATAATTAGTAAGCCTCTTTTTGCAAGGATACAATTTTTGTATCCAATTAATAATACCAAAATATTTTTTTATCATAATTGTATTCCTGATTATTTTTTTTGTATTTTTGCTTCCTGTATAATATTTGTCTCATTTTCTTTTAATAAATAAGGTTAAATATCAGATACATAAGAATATATTAAAAATATCAGGCCAATGTTTTTCCTGCTGACAGGAGTTAAATGGTGAAAATACTAAAGAAAACGAACATAAAAAGCAAAACAATAAATTCGACAATATAAAAAAACAATCAAAAAAGATAAAATATGAAAAATAACTTACCTATTGGACTAATCATCGGCGGCTTGTCGCTAAGCATCGCCTTATTGAATATCGAAAGCCCCAAAGCATCGGATTACTCGGGCGGATATGCACCCTTTGCAAGGGTAAAAGCAACCCATAACCCGATACACGACAA